>NZ_JMQC01000012.1 GCF_000746925.1 Bacillus clarus | reverse complement strand
CCTTAATGCCCAACTTCCCAATTTTTTATACACAAAAATTATATTTTTTATAATTTTTTATTCCATCTCATTTCTAAAGGGGGATGTAATCATGATTAATCGAATGAAAAACTTATGGCAGCAGTACCAAGAACAGAAAGAAGAGAAAGAGCTTATTCGAATAATTAGAGATAAGACAACTAAAGCATTTCATTCGGCTCAATTATTTTTAGTGCAAAAAGACAAATTCACCGATTTAAAAGTTCATATTTACCCAGAGATACGCAGCATAAAACTTATGGACTATGCAGAAATTGTATTTACAATTCCCCGCGGTATGAATCCTGAAGACATTAAACGGAAGGAATATGTATTTAAACAATATCTGAGTGATCGTGCAGAATTAGAAACAGGTACTTTAAAATTTGTAATACGTATTTTCCCAAATGAAATACAAAACGTTTTATATAATTATGATGCTTTTCCTTTAGAAAATGAAAAATTACCTGTTGTATGTGGATTAAATAAATACAATCAATACACAATTTATGATATGGTAGAACATCCCCATATACTAATTGCTGGCACTACTGGAAGTGGAAAAAGTACACAAATACGTGCCATTTTAACGACTCTTATACAACATAAAACACCTGAAAAACTACACTTATACCTGTGTGATTTAAAAAAATCCGAATTTCACCTTTTCCAAAAAATCCAACACGTCAAAAGTACTACATATACAGCAAATTCCCTATATCCCGTACTTGTAAAATTAAAAAAAGAAATGCAAAGAAGAGGGGAACTCCTGAATAAGCACGAGTGTACTCATATAGACCAATTGTCACAAAAGCTTCCGTATCTTCTTCTGTGTATCGATGAGTACCCTCTACTCCAAAATGAAAAAGAAATTTTAAGCATTATTGAAGAAATTAGTTCAATCGGAAGAACAAATGGTGTATTTTTACTACTGTCTATGCAGCGGCCAGATTCTAAAATATTAGAAGGTAAAATTAAGAATAACCTTACTGTGACAATGGGGTTTCGTTGTAAAAATGCAACAAATGCAAATGTAATGGATTGCCCAGGTGCAGAAAAAATTCCTAAGACCGCTAAAGGACGTATGATTCTAAATTTCGATACACTAGAAACTATACAGGCACCTTTTCTGTCCGAAGAAAAAGCAAAACTAATTCTAAAGAATTATAAAAAAACACATGATGTGGACCGACAAAATATAGAAAATGAAAGTTCTGAAAAAGAATCCATATTCGGAATGTTGGGGGATGACTAAAAGCTATGAACAAACGTGATAAAGCGATTATTAGTGACTTATATCGTTTTCGTGTATTAAGTAGAGATCAAATTATCGCCTTACACTTTTCTCATTTAACAAAGCCTGTCAGTACTTGTAATTTAGTACTCAAACGGCTACAAGACCGTGGACATATTAAAGCATTCAAAGCGTTTCAACCGTTTGTATACGCTCCGGCAGACACTAAAATAAAAGAAGGCAGCCAAAAAACATTGCATTTCTTAGCTATTGCGGACACATTCATTGAAATGAAAAAATATGATGAGCCAACTCATGTACTTGTTGAACCAAAATTTGCTGAAAAGGGAACCATTGAATGCGATTTGTTCTGTATTTTTAAAAGGACACCGTTCTTTGTTGAAATACAAAGAAATGTTTATTCAGAAAAGGTAATGCAAGAGAAGATTGGTCGATACGAAGCATTTTATCATTCGGAAATTTGGAAAGAATTTGAATGGCAAAAAACAGATAAAAAGGTTTTTCCAATCATTTTATTTATTACAGATACACGCTACAATATAGAAACTAACGTTTTACGTATTGTTCAAGCTCCTAGTATCACGAATTTAATTCATTTATTCGAATCAAAGCCTACTCAAAAACAAAAGACCGATACTATAGTGTCTAAAGACACTAAGCCTACAATCAGAATACAATTGAACAATAAAACTTCTAACATATAAATTATGCTATAATGACTTAGTAACCGAATAGTTAGGGTGCATGGTTATCATTTCTCTTCTTTCCATTTCAGATGGAGGAAGGGGGTGACAAAGCCATGGAAACATTTCTCGAATTTCTTAAAGAAATTTTAAAAGGCGTACTACGTGAAAGCGCAGCACACCTTTTTAAGAAAAAGTATTTAGAAAATGAGAAATCCACCCTTTCTAATCGCCGACCAAAGCAAAAGAAAAAGGGTGGATCTCGTAAAACAAAACGTTAATCGATAACCATCACCCTAACGGCTAGGTTACCTAAAAGATGAGCACATGTTAGCGCATGTTGCTCTCTTTTTTATTATATAGATTGTGAAATAGATTATGCTTCTGTTTGTACTTATATTATAACATGTGCAATCAATTTTGCAATTTGATGATTATGTTAACTTTTTTAATTAAAACACATTGATAATATCACTCTTCATTCAAAGCTATTTTTTATAAAGGAGAAACAACTATATGGAACAAGATTTTGAAAATCAAGTAAAACAATTTATAGAGTTAATGAATACTTCGAATCCTGAAAAATTATTATCTAATTGCATAGCAGCAACAACACCTCATTTGAGAGATTTAAATAGTATTTCTATAGCAAAAGAAAATGGCAGATTGTCTGATCCTGTTATCAATGTATTAATTCACTATGTCATGCTAACAACGGAAGTGTGCACATTAAACAGATTATTTTCTGATATTGCTGTTGACTGGTCAAAAAAAGATGTTAAAACAGTAGAAGAAGCAATAACATTAGCCAAACAAGAAAATGCCAAATACAAAAAGTGGAACGAAAAATACAATAAAGACTCTGAATTAGGTCATGTATTACGTGAAGCAATTATATGTGGCATGACGGATAAACAATTAGGGCAATATGTTAGACTCCTTCTAAATAAAGACCTTTAAAAACAAAGACAGATCCTTTTTAAAAAGGATCTGTCTTTGTTTTTATGGGTTTGTAGAGCTTTTTTGATTAAACTTTATTTCAAATCAACAAATGCCATACTTTTGATAAAAGAATAGCATTGTCAAAAAATTACTACGCCTTTTTAGTATTATACAAAATCACACCAAGAACTAATAGTAAAAGTAAACCTGACCCACCACCGCCAATAGGCTGAAATAAATTAGCAATATATGCTGTTGTTGGTTTAATGATAAGATTAACTACTAGCCAGTATGCACTAACAGCTCCAAAGCCATAAGCTAATAATTGTGCAAATGCATTATTCTCTTCCTTGTATCGAATCCAAAAGTAAATCGCCGCAACTATCATACCAACTACAGCAATTATCTTTATAGTCAATGATATATACGGATGAAACATATGTGGTTCCCAACCAAAAAGAAATTGAGTAATTGTTTGTATCCAATCTGGAACTGGATTTGCATCCATATAATCAGCCAATTCCAATAAAAGAAATGGCACAGCTATTAAAACACATATGCCTAATAAAACAAGTAACATTAGCAGCCACTCAACCAAGTGCTTTCCTCCTTTCTATAAGCTTATATAGGAATAAATACTCTTTTCAAACAAAAAATTCCTTTTTTCTACAAAAAGGAATTATAAATATGTGTATTTATCGAATATTTTTAACTTGATGTAATTTTCCCAAGGAATACAAATGCCATCGCTAATAAATCATAGTTAAAATGCATCCAATATCCCAAGTGTACATTCTGATATCTTACAAAGATAAACATGTGCGAAATGGCAGGAATACCAATCACAAAAACACATTGTATCCAATTAAAATTATATGTTGGAAGATGCAGTAAACCAAAGCACAAACCCGCAAAGAGAAAAGAGCATCCTAATAAAACAGGGATTCTTAATAATATGGTTTGCATTACTTTATAACCAAATAGTAAAAAGGAAACAAAGATTATATTCTCGCCTATCAATTGAATAGCCAATCCCGGTAATTTCAGTACCATAGCCAAGTAACTTGAATCCAAAATCGGATTATCATTAGGTTTATATGGAGAAATCATAGTCACTCCCTTTAACATTAATAGCACGAAAAGAATTACACACAAAGCATAGAACATCGATTTTTTATATAATTGAAAAGTTACTTTTTTAAACAAAAGGGTTCTTTGTTCTCTAAATATATATGCAAATGCTATTGTAACAGGGGTAGTAAAAAAGATTGCTCCAACAATGGGTTTAAAAATCCCATTAATATCTCCCACCAAGATATTAACTACACTTCCGTATGGTGTATAGATTGTTAGAACGCTAAGAATAACCAAAATACTTAGTTGGTATATTTTTTTAGTTTGTACTAGTTCCTTCAAATAATCATTACTGTCTTGCAACCCATAAGGAACACTTTCTTCGATAATAGGTTTTTTCACACTAGAACTTATCTCCACTATCCAATCACCTTTTCTACATTAAGATATTTTTCATTTCGCATTTGTAATAATATATTTGCTTTCCTCATTCACATTTGGCTGTGAGGACATGAATCCTTGAGTTACATAAGCTGTATCGACTTTCCACGCTTTTTGTTCTTTATCAAACAAAGCTTCAACTGTAACATCTGAATACTGATCCTTTTCAGGTGAATATTGTCCGGCAGGCAAATGATACATTGCTTTACCTTCCATTTTAAGAACTGGATACCCTTTCCCGTTAGAAACGATTTTCACAGTTTCCTTGTTCAAATATGACTTTACAAGTGTACCTTTAAATGTCATCGCAAAGCCTTTTGCATTAGTTGCAAATATATCCGCTTGCTCTTTTTTATATTTTTCTGTTGCTGTCGTAAATGGCTCAATACTCTGTTTTACATTTGCATCTCCATATTCCTTTAGAAATGTGTTATAAAATTCACTTACCTTTGCTTCATCTACTTTAAAAGAAAAATTGGCATTTGCGTAACCAAAACCACTTCTCTTTTCTACATTCATTTTAGCTGTACCATCTTTTGTCCATGGAAAATCAGCTTTTAAACTTACTTCTTTTTCGTCAGATTTATTAATTGGGCCAAAATTCTTTGATTCGCTATCACCAACCTTAACACCTGTTGGTTGACCCTTAAATAAAATGTCTGATCCAACAAAATCTTTGGACAAATCAATTTTGTTTCCTTTTAAATTGAGTGAAACTTTTTCCACCGAATCTTTACCATCTAATGTAATTGTTTGTTTATCTGTCACCGTAGTCCACGGATATTTTTTGGTTGCTACTAAGCTATATTCTCCTGGTAAAAACTTTTCTTGGAAGGTAGAAGAAGAAACTTTTTTTCCTTCTAATGTAAGAATTACATCTTTATCGACATTTTCTAATTGAATACTATAATCTTTAGGTTTTACTACGTAATTATCAAAAAAGAGCCACTTCTTACCATCCTTTATTATTTCATATGGCATTAGACCCTTCGAACGTACTTCTAGCACTCTAGGAGCTACATTCACATTCTCCGTATCCATCATATCTACTACAAGCCTAGAATCCTTCTGTGCTTTTTTTAAGAATGATTTAACGCCATTTTCAGCAAATGGATATGATTTCGCTTCACTAGGTAATACGGATAAAAAAGCTTTTTCATCTTGTGTCTCTATCGATTTTTTTACTGTTTCAACAACTTCTTCCCTAGAATGACTAAGCATAGATCCAGCAGTGAGAAAACCCGCGATACATACGGCAGCTATTCCAACTGGCAATACAACTTTTTTGTTTTTCAAATATGATATTTCCACTTTTCTTCCTCTTTTCCCACTATATTTTTACAATTCAATTATAAAACCATAAACAAGGCTTAAGAAAGACTTAATAACATGAAATTCTAAAAAAGATGAATATTCCAAAAATATCCTTTTGAAAAAAAGAGCTAGACAATTTCTAGCTCTTATAAATCTAAGTTCATACCACGCTGTCTTTGACGCTTCATTCTCATTCCTTGTGCTTGACGTTGACGTTCCTGTGTTTTTCTGTCCGCATCACGTTCAGCTTGCTCAATGGCATATAAAATCTCACCAATCAAACCACTTGCACTTGAACGTTCAGAAGGAGTATATTCAGGTGTGAATTTAGTTTTCCATGCTGAATCTTTTTCTACAAAAACATCTCCGCAATTTTCGCATTCCTCACAGAATAATCTCATCATTGTTGGATTACTCATATCAATTCCATGCTTATCTAAAACCGCTTGATACGTTGCATAATATTTTTCTAATGTGGCGATATCTTTTTCAGCTTCTTCAGTATTTTGTTTTTCAAAAACCGAAATTGCTTTTTGAATTTCTTTCATATTACTAATTGCATCATAAATTTCTTCACGCTGATTATAGCTGAATTTCGGTGAATCTTTTAAAGTAGCAAATTCAGATACACCTATTACACGGCCATAATAGCGGTTTGTTTCTAAAATTTGATGTGCTTGTTCTGGTGTGAAATGTTCAATATCTTGCCATTCAGGATATTGAAGAGCAAGTTTTAAAATTTCTCTTTCGCCTACTACTTCGAATGCTTTTTCTAAAACAGCTTTCTTTTGTTCATATGATTGTTCTTGTGAGAACACCTCTTCAAATTTATCTTTATTTTCTTTTTGGAATGCCATTTGATCCGGTGCCTTTTCAAGACCTTTTGCAAGTTCATCTAGTTTGCGCTCAATTGCACGTTTCCAATTTGTTAGTTTATCCATTTCTACTTTCAGTTTTTCATAACTTGGTTCTTTAACATAGCGTTTAGCATTATCAATCGCTTTGTCACCTTGATATCCTTCAACAAGATAAGCTAAAGTTTGTTTTGTAATTTCACCATTTTGTTTGATATGATCGAATACGTATCTTAATTCATCTTTTGCAAATGGTGAAAGGAAGTCTGAATTAAAACGTTTATTAAGTTCACGAATCGCTTCATTTTCCAATGCAACTTTTGCATCCTGAATAATTTCACGTTGTTGATGCAATTTATATAATTTATCGTACAATTCATTATTCGTTGGATCATTACTAATTTGTTTAACAAGTGATTTTTCCCATTTATCTAATTGTTCTAAACGTTTTTCACAAGCATCATAGCTTACAAAACGTTTTAACTCTTTTGAAGCTAATTTGATACTTTCTCTTTCTTCATTTGTTAAAGTACCTCTTTGTGGCTTATCTCTTTGTACTTTTTCTGGTGCTTCTTTTTTCCAGAACATATCCTTTTGTTGCTTACATTCTTCTCTAAATAATTTCAAGAATGATTTATCTTCTATACTGAATCCATATTTCGCATAGATATTTTCTTTTTGCGTTACCATGTAATTTTGTAGTAATTGAATCTTATTTAAAGATTCTTCAGAACCATCTTTCTTGAACATCGGAATAGCTTTTTTGATTTCTTTTAACTCGTCTAAAACATCGTAAATTTCTTTTCTCTCTTCTTTTGTAAAGCGTGTGAGCTGTTCACGATTTTCCAATTCGTCAACGGATAACATGCGTCCGTGATAACGATTCAACTCCTGAACATCTTTTAATTCATGAACAGATAAATAAGGTACACGATTCCAATTTGGATAAGATGCAAATACAGTTCTTCGTAATTCTCGCTCTAAAATATCAAAACCATTTTCAATTGCATTTCGTTTTTCTTTATACCACGATTCACGATTTGTAATTGTGTCAAATTCATCTTTATGCATCGCTTTAAATGTTTCAGGGGTTTGTGATTTATTCATTTGTTCGAATAAATCTTGTTTTCTTTCTTGAAGTGTTGATTCCCATCTTGTAAGTTTGTTTAATTCTTTCTGTAAGGTATCAATTGTGATAGGAGTATCTTTCATATAGCGTTTTGCGATATCCATTTGCTGTGATTCACGATATTCTTCTATCCAATTGCTTAAACCCTCTTCATTTACTTTTCCATGCTCTTTCATGTGTTGATATAGTGTACATAATTCATCTTTTGTAAACTGAGATAAAGATTCAGTACTAAAGTGATTTGGAAGCTCTCGAAGTGCTTCTTGTTCAAAAATATCTACAGCTTTTTCTACTACATTTTTTTGTTCAGTTACTTTATATAATTGTTGATACAATTCATTATTTGTTGGCTCTAATTCTATTTTATTTTGGATACGAGTTTCCCAATTTTTCAATTGCTCTAAACGTCCAGAACATGATTCATAAGTAGCATATTTTTTTATAACGCGACTTGCATCTTTTAATGCAACTTTTTCCGCAACAGATAACGTATCAAATTCTTTTTCTTGTTTACGAGTTTCTTTAATACGCTGTTTTTCTTCATGGAATGACTTAACTTCCGCATTATGATTTTTAATCTCACGATTCAGATCACCCTTCGGTGTTCTGATTCCTTTTTTCTCCATTGCGTTTTGTTTTGGCCCAAGATGTTGAGTTGGAACTAACAGAAGAGCATCTTTATCTTTTCCTAAATGCGTATCTAGTCGTAGGTGCGTAATACGTTCTTCAATTCCGGCTTTTGCTAATGCATCATTTGCATGTTTAGCCCACATAGAACGTGCCTGAGTAATTGTATCTTTTTCCGCAATAAATCCACGACCACCTTTTACATTTTTAAATCCCGGATTCCATTCTCTTGCTTTTTTTCCAAAACCATTTTCGTCAATATATCTCATTGTAAGCATGACATGAAAATGCGGATTATTTTCATCGTCACGGTGAATGGCAACATCAGCAACCATTCCATGATTAACAAAATTGTCTTGAACAAATTCTTTTACTAATTCTTCTTGTTGTTCATGACTAAGTTCCTTCGGAAGTGCAACATTAATTTCTCTTGCCAATTGTGAATCAGATCGCTTTTCAGATTTCTCAACTTCATTCCACAATACTTGACGGTCATACACCCATTCAGGAGCATTTTCAGGAGCTAAAACGAAGGCGACAGGTTCTACACCACGATGATAAAATTTAATCTCACCTGTAGTTTCATCTACCAATCTGTCTCCAGAACGATATGCAGCAGCCGCAACTACGTTACGACCTTCAGAGCGTTTTATTACTTGTGTATTGTAGTGATAGATTGCCATTCGTTTCACCTCCCATTTTTTATTATGTCTAAACTAAACTTCCAAAGACCCTTCAGGCAACACCGCAACGAAGTGAGGACTATTTTTTGAACTTTGATTTTTGCGTCGCAGACCGCACACTTTGCGCAGCAATGTATAAGTGCGCCCTCTCACTCTGTTCTTAGGGAAAATTATAACATTTTATTGAATTTTTCTCAACATTCTGTTATCCTAAAATTAACAAATTTTCTAAAGAACAAAAACCTTCAAAAAAAGAGAGGTGAAAATAGTATGTCTATTCAAACTTCCCAAGATCGATTAACGCAGATTGAAAAGAAAGAGAAACAACTTCAAAAGAAGAAAAATGAGTTGCAACAAAAAATTAATTCTGAAGATAGAAAAAAACGAACTAGACGTTTAATTCAAACTGGGGCTATTTTCGAAAAGTATTTTGAATGTGAATCCCTAGAAGAAGCTGAACAAATTGCGATCCAATTTGGAGAATTAGTTAAAGGAAAAAAGATTATCAGAGAGGACTATATCCTCTTAAAAAAAAGAGAAGGAGGAGAGTAATTATGCATCATAATTCAACTGGAATCTCCGAACAATTAAAAAAGAATGTTGAAGCTTTTACAGAAGCTCTTATTATGCATTTACTCCAAAGAAGAAAACTACAATCGACTCAAAAAATTGAGGAAGAAGTTGAAAAGAAATTAGACAAGAAAACCTCATTACCAAAAGCAGAAATTAAAGAAAACGCAAAGAAAATCACTTATGATGTAATGCAAAAATTAGAAGATAAAAAAGAAATAACTGTTTTTAATAAAGGCTCATATAAACATCCTAGAACCCACGAAACTGTTTATCTCCCAACTACACAAATTGCACCTTATGGTATGTATAATATCCCTATCGAAAGTGAAAGAATGGCATTCGTTGTTCCTGATAAAATTATTGTTGAAAAAACGCATGATGATTTTGATCACAAATTTAAAGCCGTTCATGAAAATGTATATTTTAATGTGTATGAATCACATGAAAGAGAAGTCTTTTTTATTGGTCGAGAAGTTTACGATGTTTCCCAACCAAGTGATGGCGTTGTACCGATTTGCATCGAAAAAATCAGTGATGATTTTGATTCTAAAGAGAAGGCTTTCTTAATCATGGATAAGTTCATTGAAGAAGAGATTGGGAAGGAATTAGAAAAAGATTTAGAGAATGTATTAGATATCGAAACTGAAGAATTAGAAGATGAAATTATTGAGGAACAAACTATAACTGAAACGATTGAAATTTCAATGTAAATTTTAAAAAGGCGGTGAACTAAATGGCTCGAAAAAGCAAAGCCGAAAAACTACAAGAGCTTTTAGAAAAAGAAGAACAGTTAAAGAAGGCTAAGCAAGATTTGAAAAAAGCCTTACGAGCTGAAGAAAAGAAAACGCGTGAAAAATGCTTTAGAGATACAGGTGAATTAGTAGAAAATCATTTTGAAATTGAACACCTTTCACTAGAAGAACGTGAAATATTATTCTCTTCTATAGCAGCGTACGTAAATAAAGAAATAGCAAACCATTTCCCAAAACAAAATATCAATTCTGAAGAAAAAAGCGGCGGTTCATCTGAAGATGAACGAGAAGAATCAACAGTATTATCTGGCACACGAGAATTTCAAGTATCCTGACAAATAAAAAACCTTCTTATCTCCATGATAAGAAGGTTTTTTATTTGTTTTTACTGAGGAATGTTAGTCACCGAATATTGCGCTTTCATCAACATCATCCAAATAAGTATCACCTTTTTGTTTCTTTTCAATTAGCTCTAATTCCTTTTGTACTTTTACTTCTTCTTTCTTATCCACTTTCTCAATATGATTTTCTTCTTTCTCGACTTTTTGTTCCTTTACTTCAGCAATTGGAACATTCTTGTTTTGATGAACATTATTTATATTCGCGTTTTCTAGCAACGCTGAAATGTCTTGATAAAACTTTTCCTTCATGAACAGATCTCTTTGCATTTTCTTCGATACTTCATAATCTGTTACATCATCTATTCCGTACTGATCTACAAAATGTAAAACTAACGTAATTAACGATTCAGATAGATTTGTTTGTGCATTGAGCCAATCATAAAATTTTGGATTTGTCTCTTTTTTAAAATTCCAATTGTATTGTTCTCTCTGTTTCTGTTTACTCATTTCTTAGCCACCTTAGAAGCCAATTTCTTACTTAAAATCTCCATACCTCTAACATTCATTTCTGTTGCATAAGTTGGTGAGATCCACAGTAATTGCATATCATTTACTTCACAAAACTCAAATGCTTTTTTATACAAATCTTCTCTTAGCGCAATGCTTCCTCCTCCGTAAACCGCGAGAACTTCAGCTTGGCTAGCTGTTTTATAAACATATGCTTTTTCGATATCATCATAAATCCCTTGAGCTTGCATATAACGAGTTTCTTCTAAAAATTCTACAGCCTTATCATGTTTTTTATCGTTAGGATCAGTAACTAATTCACTGAATTGTTGACGATTGATATCTACGCCACCCTCATATTCTTCTTGCAACAATTTAATTGCTCCCTCTATTGCATGACCAATTCCTCTTTTTTCTCCCCAACAAGCGTCTGGGACAGGGTTTAAACCCTTAGAAAAAATGTATTCAGAGGTACCGTCTCCAATATCAGCGTGCAGAATTTTTTTGTTTTTAAAATATTCACCATTTACTTTTTCTTCTACCAATAGATTAGCTTTTCTCTTTTTAACCTCTTTATCATCTTTTTTACTATCTGTCTCTTTTTTATACAACTTATTAAAGTCATCGAACATATCTTGATTTCCTTCAAAGATGGCATATAAAGCCGGAATACCTTCGCGAGTTACTTTTACAGTTTCAAATTCGATTTGTACTGTTACTTTTTCTTCACCCACATACACAATCACAATATGCACATTTTCTTTAAAACGGCTTTCTAGAAAACGAGCTTTCTTTCCTTCATATTCAGAAGCTGGAATTGCTAATATTAATGATGCAGGTACCTCTATACTTTTTGGTAATTCTCCTACTTCTTCATAAATCGTTTGAACCGCTTTAGTTGCCATAACAGATAGAACATTAACCACTGGTATATCTCGTTTATATTTATCTCCTAATTCAATATCAAGGGCATCTGGCTTACCGTTTGAATGTGCAGCACGATATCCTACATAGAATTTTCCATCACGTTCAATTGCATCACTTGTTACATGAACACAAATCTCATTCATTAAGTTAGTTACGCTTTGTTTTAAACTTCCTTCTTTATTTGTCACGCGACCAAATACACGCTTATTTACATCTGGTAGTTTGATTACCTTTCCACCATTAATCACCATTTTCAATTCACTATTTCCGATATCAGCGACCGTTCTCATCATCATATTCAAAAACCACCCTTTTCATATATTTTTTATATATTTTTTATACCTTAATTATATTATAAACCACCCATCTCTAAAATTCAATTAATTTTGTATTTATTTCATATATTTTTTATATATTTTTTATATTAAAATCACCATGTTTTTATCCCAGAGAAGAACTCATGCATCTTTGATTCATATTTAATATATAATTTATATATTTTTTATATAAATTATATATTAAAGTAGCACTTTGAAACCCGGAATTCATAAATATGTATGAATTAAATACATTTTTAGTTCCTTTTTTATATATTTTATATATTTTTCTAGAACCCAACAAAATAGAGTCGTAAGTCTAGAAAATTTGTGATATATTAGCTCACCAAAAAAAGGAATCTCCAAGATGTGATCGGAGATTCCTTTTTAAAACTATCGGTCCCCACGATCAAACAGCAGTGGAGTACACACGGTATCTGTCCATGGTACCGGACTGAGCGTTCTTTGCGAGGGAGGATAAGGAATGGACAGATTCGCCTATCCCAAACGCTTGAACCTATGCAAATAGGTTTGAAGGTCTTCCAAACCTGTTTGCCTGGCTAGCGCCGAGCGAGTCCCTTCCAAGATTGGAAGGGGTTGGGGATGGTTGGGTTACTTCCAGAATTGCCACCATCGTTTCTTTTTTTGCTTCTTTTGTTTAGAATCTAATACTTCCCGTAGTGTTTGCAACAACAATTCATCTCGTTTTTTTATGCTTTCATCGACATATTTCCGCAATTCCTCCATTTCTTTCCTGATCCTTGCTATCTCATCTACTGTGTCAATTGGTGAAGAGGTGTCCTGAGGTTGTTTAATTTGTTTGTTTTGATTGTCCACGTTGTCCATTGTGTCCTCACTATTGTTTGAACTGTTTACAACGTTGTGATGGACGTTTACAACGTTGTAAACACATTCAGGAATTGTCCCAAAACCTTGTTCATGTAATTCCATCATTTGTTTAAATAGCTCTACATCACGGGTTGAATACAATATTCGGCCATTCTTTTTCTGAAATGTATGGCCCAAACGTCTGAAATGCGCCGTGTATGTCCGCAATGTGCTTGGAGGTATGTTTAGCTTGTTTACAACGTCCGAACTGTTTAATGGACGTTGTGGACGTTGTAATGAGATTACTTGACTCATACAATCAACTCCTAATTAAAGTTTTAAAGATTAAGTGAGTTGCTGTAGCAATTCTAGGAAATTTATAAAAACCCTTGTGCTTCCCTAAAACAAGTCAAGCTTCCCTAAAGATTGCGAACAAATTTGCAAGGCCCTACAAAGCCTTACAAAGCTCTACAAAGTGTGATTACATTTAACAATTACTTGAAATTATTTTTGCAAATATACGTTTTTTTATCTCGCATTCAGCAATATGATCTATATTTCCATGTCGAACCCATTCACTAATTATCTCTTTAACTAGACTACTTACAATGAATTCTAAAGGTTGTTTAGTAACACAGTAATAGTCACCAAACACTTCCTTTGATTTAATTTGAAAATCTTTCAAATTAATTTCTTGATAATTTATTTGGATATCAGAGGATACAGGGGGAAGAATTTCTTCTGGTAAAGTACATAACAATCGTTCATGATCATATTCAGCAACAAATACTCCTTTTTTCTTATACAACTCTTTATATTGAATAGGGTTGATATCTTCGTGTGATAATAATACTCTACTTGATCCACCATCATGAGCTTCAAAGTAGGTCATGCCATAATATATAAAATCATAAACTGTAAGATTGCTTAAGCGTTTTTTATAACCATAAAAATAGGTCTCCTCTGTTTTATAAGGGATATTGTATTGTTTTAAGTACTTTTCTGTACAAAATTTAAATCCATATCGATTTTCATATAACCCAGGTATATCTGTGGCCTCTACATAAAATGTTGCATAATCACCATGTATTTCATATTCACTAAATAAATCACTGTACATAACTGTAGGCTCCTTATTTTTCATATTTATAAATTCAAATAGTGGTTTGATAAAAGCCTTATTTAATTAATAGTTCATTTTTAATGTATAAATTCAAATTTAAGTATAATAAGCAATTTTTTATATAAAAGTAAAACATATAAAAATATAAAGTACAAATACTATATAGAGGAATTTCAAACTCCCCAAGCCCTTAGAGCCTTAAGGGCTTGGGGAGTTGTCTGAAAACTTGAATCGAAATATTAACTTATCCATAAATGCAGCTACATATTATTCAGTTCTAAACAAGTATTAAAATAATTTACTAAGTTTTACACAATATAGTTATTAAATTACTAACAATTTCACAAGTATTCTGACGTAACTCGATGTATAAAAACATAAAAAACAGTAGGGAGAGGGAAATTTGAACCTACTGTTTTGAGATTTGTAAAGTAATAGAAGGACTGTCTATTAAATTTCAACATAACAAATAGCCCTGTCCTTATTGATTTTTTTGAACAAGGCTCATAATCTATTCATTTTTAAAATTTAAGTAAGTCTGAATGCATCAGGTACATCAATATCATGAGAAATGAGTTCCAGTACAAGTGCATGACGCGTATCATCGTCTAAATATCGTTCCGCCCATGGAATAAACGATTCACGCAGTTTTGCTCGGATCATGCCACCAATTGATTTTATTTTTTCTCCAAGTACTAAGAAACTTTCACATTGATCCATTGCATAACTCATGGTATAAGTCATAAAATTATCACGAAGTTGTTTGTTTTTAATATATGTAGCGATTCGTGATACTTCTCCTTTATAAGAAACAACAATGTCTTTACGATCTTTATTGGTTAATGCTATGCCAATGGATTCAAGACGGGCTGTTGCTTCTTTACGCATTTTAGCTTCAGTTTGCTTAATTTCAGCTCGGTCATTTTCAATAACACATGTGGGATTCATGCTAACCGTAAATTGAGTGATAACGATTTGTTGAATTTTTTCACGTATACGAGCTATGCGTCCTTTACGTGGGTTCCGAACCTTTTGTATAGCAGCATCAAATTTAAAAATTGGCGAGATAACTTTTAGGTAGTTACGTACCTTTTTCGCATTGCGTCCTAAACGTTCTTTTAAGCCGTCCATGTTGCGAGGTAACGTGTATTTTTCAATGGAATCTTTACTCTTAAATTTAAGTTCACGAGTGAAATTATTACATAGATTTAAAAGTTCAATGATACCTTTGCTGTCACGATGGGAAACTAACTCTTTTAAAATAGAAGTCTCTAACAATAAGTTAGGGATTCGAAAATATGAAAGTTTTCCATCATTATCTTTTGTTTCTTTTGCTGTCCGATTTAATCTTGCATAGTTGCAAATTTCATACACTGGAATTTTTCCGTTAATAAAAATTTCTCTAACAAGTCCAGAATGAAGTAAAGCTTGGAAACCTGTATGAATAGTTGTATAGGGGATATCGGATTCATTCGCGACAGTAGATAGTTTGAAATCGCGAGGAAGTCGCCCTAAATCATTTACCTTATAGTGAAGTAAAATGTAAGTGGCTAATGCTGATGAAGGCAAAGCATATTCTCCAAGCTCGTTATTTTTGATTAAATATATACGAAGCTCATCAAAAAACTTTGGCCCATGCATGAGGTATTTTGATGTTTTATTTTTTTTGCTAAATTTCATGTTTGTTTTGAAAGTTTTTGTTTCCAATTGAATATCGCTAGTAAAATCACTAGCAGTTAGGGTTTCAAAACTAGTTACCATAGAAAAAACCTCCTATTTTTCCCACCGCAAATAATCAGGAAAAACAGAGGTTTTATATTCACATTGTATATGCATTATGATATAATTTTAATATCAAGTATGATACTAAAGAAAAACACATATATTTATAGTGTGAATTTAAAACCCTATCTTAGGAGTTTTTAATTGGTTCCGGTCGCCAAACTAGAAGCCAATTAAAAACTGGGCGGTGGGGTTTTATTTTTTGTTCTTAGTTGGTAAAAATTTCTAAAAACTTGTGTATCTTGAATAAGTTATTTTTATTTTACAATTCTATCTAAATAATATCAACACCATAAGTTCATATTTAAAGATTAGGTGCAAAAATAAGAGGATTTTCCTCCTTTTTTTTTCGTTAAATATAAAGAAAATTCAGAAATTATTTGAGAAAACACTTGTTCCTGGGTGTTGTGGTATAATTTTCTTACTTATACGTACGTTTCTGAATATTCGCGAAAAAAGACGAGGTGAAAATATATGAAGAAATTAGCTAAAGAAATTGATAATCATTTATCCTCTAAAAATAAGACGTACACTGACCTTGCAAAAGAAATTGGAGTTGCTAAATCTACAATTTCTAATTGGATAAATAAAGATAAGGAAATATCTGTATATACTTTTTCGAAAATTGCTTATGTCATTTTTGAAAATGACAAGGAAAAACAAGAGCAAAAGATAATTGAGTATTTAGGTACTTTAGAAGATAGATTAAATATAAATGTGAGGGTTGCATTTGCACTTGCTCATTTAAATGATCACTTGGTATTAATGGAATATCTTTATGAAGTATGTAAAAACAGCAAGGATTTTGAAATGAGACGGTTTGCGGATGTTTTTAATTTATATATTGATCGTTTGAACGGGAAAAATGTCAGAGAAGTGTATTTGGGTATCCAAAAAGCTAGAAATTCAAATGCTGATGTAGAGATTTTTTGTGATATACTGAGTATGTTAATCCTTTGTGACTTAGGTGATTTTGGGTTAATGGAAGGTTATAAGTCGAGGGTCGAGAATAATATAATGGATGATAAATTAGTAACCAATAATTACTTGAAAAGTTTATACGAATTTTGGATGAAAGAGCTATGGAGCTATTCAATACTAAGGAAAGATAATGCTTTAGAATTTGAAAGGGAAAATAGAGAATTAAGAACACATAAAGACATAAATTTCTTTCCTGTTATGGAAGCTTTGTTGAATATTAGGAGTGGAGAAAACCTTATGTTTTCTGATTATAAAAAATCTTTATTTTTCTTTCAGGAAGCATTAAATGTATTGAAAGGTGCTAAAGGTAGTTTAAAATATGATATAGCTCAAAATGATATTAACTTCATTAGAATCTTTTGGTGGAAAGATCTAGATAAAATAGATTTTGATAAATTACATCCGGCTGAGTATGCTTTATTTTTAATTAAAAAAGGAAAATTCCAACAAGCAATAAATATACTAGAAGGAATCAGATTAAAAAAGAAAATGTTAACTCCACTTCAAACGTGTTATCTGGGAATGGCTAAAAAGGATATACATTTAATTAAGCAATCTATTGATATGTTTAAAGCTAATAATGACTTTTTGTATGTGAAATTCGCTGAGTTAATATATAATGAATATACAGAAAATATAATATAGTTGTCAAGGGATGGTGAGAAAAAGGTGAAAAAGTTATATGTATTAATAGTAGCCGCTATACTGTTAGTAACCTTAGTGAATAGTTCACTTGGTAAAATGGAAACACAACAGTACTCCCAACAAGCTGAAAATTCCGGGAATCAGTATACGCTGTATAGAATGATGGTTGATCCCGGTGGTGGTGGATGATTTTACCAATAATACTAAAAATTGTATTTTTACAAAAGACATCGTTTTGAACGGTGTCTTTTGTGATTTTATAAACTGTTTTATAAATCCTAACATAGGGAATTGCGAAACTTTTGTGTTACTTTTCACAATATAAAAATAAAAAAATGGAGGGGCAAACATGGGAAGAATGGGATTAAGTGAAAATGAGTTAGTGGAGATTGTAAAAACGATTGATTTACAAACCTTTAGTGAAATAGTGGAGTTATGTGCGAGTTATGAGCAAGAAGAATAGGAGAGTCTCTGGAATGAGGTTCTCCTATTCTTCTTGTTCAACTTGTGTTTTTAATTGGCTGGCATACTTTAATAATTCTTCCTCAATACGAGGTTTATGTTTATCTGGTACACTCATGTATCTTTCATAGAGAAGTCTGGCTAAACGTTCAACAGGATCTTCTCCTTTAATACTTTTTAACAGATCTTCATCAGGAATTTCATTTTTTAATAAAGAAGGGACACTGACATTTAAATAACTAGCAATTTCCTCTAATTTATTCAAACGTGGTTTTTTTTCTCCAGTTTCCCAACTAGATACAGTTCTATATGTAGTATTTAAATCTTCAGCCATTTCTTTTCGGCTTACTCCTTTTATAGCTCTTAATTTTTTTATATTTTTCCCTACAACGTTTTCATCGATTGTCATTTTAATTATCACTCCAATTTCGCAATTTTAGCACAGTAAAATAAGGTTTTTCAAAAAATACACTAAAAGTGTTAAAAATATGAACTTTAAGTGTTGACTTTCGGCTCAAAGCCGAATAGAATGTAATTAAGGCAAGGGGGTGAAAAAATTGAAAGCGTCTCAAGAATGTAAAACAATGATACGTGAATACAGAGAATCAAAGGATCTTACAATTAAGGAACTTTCGAAAAACGTTAAGATTCCAGTCGGTACTTTATATGATGTAGAAACTGGAAGGAGAAGTCTAAAAGCCAATAAGGCAAAAAAAATGGCGGACTTCCTTGGAGTACCAATTGAAAATTTATTTAAACCAACTTACTATTGTGCATTACCCATCGCAGAATAATAACTACCTCATGTTATTCATTACAACTATGTAATTAATATTCCTTCTAATGTATTGTAAATTAAATTCGGCTAAAAGACTAAATAATAATCACTTAAAGTGTAACATTCTAATTGTATAACAAATAAATTCAGAATGTTCTGTTCTTTGACAATTGAAAAAGGGAGATGTTGAAATGCAAGTTTCGCGATACTTTCGACCACTATTGATCTTAGCAAGTATCATGCTAATGATTACGAGTTTTTTATTTCCATTAGGAAAAGCAAGTGCTGAAGTTATTAACCGTGAAAAGTATCAATTGGATTGGAGTTATTCAGCGCAATATGGAAAAGACATTCGTACAGAACTTTTAAAAAATGCAAGCGGTCAAATTGCTTATTGTTTAACATATGGCTTACATTCACCTAATGGGCAGGATTTACCTGAAAAGGGGAAAACCGATGATATCGTTTATCGTGTCTTACTAAATGGATATCCTCAAAAAAGCCCAGAACAATTAGGAGTTTCAAATTGGCAAGAAGCGCATTATAGCACGCAATTAGCAATTTGGAATGCGTTGGGTCAATTATCAATATCAGAATTAAAGCATCATAATGCTAATGTAGAGAAAGCGGCAAAAGCAATTATCTACGCAGCGGATCACAGTCAAGATACACAAGATATTACGATGAATGTAATTCCGGCAGAACAACAAAAAGCTACATTAAAAGGAGATTTCTTTGAAACTAACTTATATGTAGTTGAAAGTAATGCGAAAAACGGCTCATTTAAAGTTCAAACAAACAATGCGCCTTCAGGCGTCAAAATCGTTAACGAAAATGGAGAAGCTAAAGATCAGTTTGGTTTAGGGGAAAAGTTTCGCATTTTGATTCCAAAAAATACTAAAACTGGTAAATTTAGTTTAAAAGTTACTTCTAATTTAAATAAGTTACAAGCAATCGCATATAAAGGTACAGAAACAATTCAAGATGCAACGGTTCTATTAGAACGAAATGAAGAAAAAGTAAGTGCTGATTTAGCTGTTAATTGGGAAGCTTTAGGCTCTTTACAAGTGAAAAAAGTAGGAGACAACAATGAAGCTTTAAAAGGTGCTGTATTTGAAGTTTTCAATGCAAATAATGAATCTGTAGGAACAATTACAACTGGCGAGGACGGAACAGCAGCATTATCTAATCTTGCAATTGGTACTTATATTGTGAAAGAAGTAAAAGCACCAGAAGGTCATGTGTTAAATCCGAATCCTCAAACTATAGAAATTAAAACAGGTGAAACAGCAACAATTCAATTAAAAAACGAAACTGTAAAAGGAAACATCGAAATAAAGAAAGTGAGCGATAGTGGAAAAGTTCTTACAGGTGTTGAATTTACAGTATTTAAAGAAGATGGTAAGGCAGTTACAAAAGTAGTAACTGATAAAAATGGAATTGCTAAAGTGAGTGGCCTTACGTATGGAAAGTATTATTTCCAAGAAAGTAAGGGATTAGATGGTTATTTACTAAATAAAACAAAATATCCATTCGAAATTAAAGAGCATAATAAAACACTTACTTTTGAAGTGCAGAATCAGCAAGTGAAAGGAAATGTACAGCTTTTAAAAGTAGACCAGGATGGTGAAAAGAAACTTGAAGGTGCCGTATTTATCCTTGCAGATGAAAAAGGAAAACAAATCAGTGAACATAAAACGGATAAAAACGGTTTAATCAAAATTGATAACTTAACATTTGGAAAGTATCAGTTCATCGAAAAAGCTTCTCCAAATGGTTATATGCTTGTAAAAGAGCCAATTCCTTTTAGCATCACAGAGAATGGAAAGACAATTGAGTTAGTCGCAAAAAACAATCAAATTAAAGGATCGTTGGAAATCACAAAAGTGGATGTTGCGGATGGAAATAATAAGCTTCCAAATGCAGAGTTCACAATTTATAACGAGCAAGGTCAAGAAGTTGTAAAAGGTAAAACAAATGAAGAAGGAATTGCGAAATTCGAAAAATTACCTTATGGAAAATATACGTACAAGGAAACACTTGCACCAGAAGGCTACGTGATTAATGAAGAAACATTCTCTTTTGAAATTAAAGAAGACGGCCAGATCATTAAACATGTTGTAGAAGATAAAAAAATCGAAGGCATCTTGGAAATCACAAAAGTGGATGTTGCGGACGGAAATAATAAGCTTCCAAATGCAGAGTTCACAATTTATAACGAGCAAGGTCAAGAAGTTGTAAAAGGTAAAACGAATGAAGAAGGAATTGCGAAATTCGAGAAATTACCTTACGGAAAATATACGTACAAGGAAACATTTGCACCAGAAGGCTACTTGATTAATGAAGAAACATTCTCTTTTGAAATTAAGGAAGATGGAGAAATCATTAAACACACTGTACAAGATAAAAAGAAAGAAGTTCCACCAACACCAGAAACACCACAGCCAGAACAACCTACAAAACCACAACCAGAGAAACCACAACCAGAGCAGGTTATCGAAAAGCCTGTGCCGACACCAGAGAAACCACAACAAATTGAAAAACAACCAGAACAACCAAAAGAACAACCGAAAAAAGCAAAAGAAACACTTCCAACAACAGGTGGTAAACAAGAAAATCCAATATATGTGTGGATTGGAGTTGCCTGTATTGTTCTTGCAGGAGCGTTTTATGCACTGAGATTACGCAAAAAACATAACTAATTGAATTATCAGAAGCATAGACGACTAGAAAACTAGACCTTATAAATTATGGGAAGAGCGTAAAACGACTCTTCCCATCTAATCAAAGGGAGGAAATCAAATGAAATTATTTAAGCGTTTTAAACATTCCAAAAAGCAAGTTGCGTTCTGGGTGGCAATGTTTGCGTTATTAGTTCCGAGTGCAGCATCAGCAGAAGGAGCAATTGATCCACAAGCTGTTATTTCTAAGGTACTGACAGCGATTATTGGGGTCGGGGTCGGGATTGCTACAGCTTATTGTATAGCAAATGCTTTGTTCCTAATTATTAGCTATATGTCCAAAAAAGAATCACATGATCGCGCTGAATTAAAAGGGAAATTACAATATCTAGTTATCCTAGAAGGATTAGCTTTAACGATTGGCGGTATTATTTACTGGATTAAAGGCTTACTTGGATACTAATGTGGTGAGTTTCTATGAATGATTATAATTTAGAAGCCGCTATCAAACGAGTTTTAGGAAAAATTTTATTAGGGGATGAATCACGAAAAGGAAAAGAATTTTACATTCCAATGTTTATCGATTCAAAAACGCAAATGTGGGGCATGTATGTGACAGATTTGCGTTTCTTCTTACCTAGTATCTTGTTAGGAATATTACTCTTTTTTCTTGGAGCACCATGGTGGATACAGCTTCCTATAGATTTTATACTTCCTGTGCTTACCTTGGCTTTAGTTGTAATAAGGCCCATAAGACGAGATATACCGGCTTATGAACATATTAGATGGTATTTCAACTTTAGAAAAAGACAAAAGCGTTTTTATTATAGGAAGAAGGTGAAGTGAAGTGCTAAAGTTCATACAGAATTTTTTGGTGAATCGTCAAAAAGATAAAGAGAAAGAAAAGGAATTGAGCGCACAAGAATCACTTGCAGTAGAAGACATTCGAGATAATGTAATCATCACCAAGCATAAGAAACTTGTAATGGTATTTTGGGTAAGTGCTATTAACTTAGATTTAATGTCCATTGATGAACAAGCGTACGTATTTGAATCATTCGAAAATTTCCTCGCAGCACAAGAAGAAGACCTACAATTTGAAAATATCGCCCAACCTGTTAATTTACGAAATTATACTCACTTTTTGGTCGGAAAACATGAAAGTGAACCTAACCAGTTTAAAAAACGTTTACAAGCAAGTTACGCTCAATTCGCAAATGAGCAACAAGTTGTTAAAGATGTTGTTAAAAAAGAACATTATGTAGTCATCGACCAAAAAATAGAAGGGGATGACGAGATCTCATATCAAGAAGCCTTGCAAGAACTCCGTCAGCGAGGAAAAGAGATGCAAGATCAAATTATTTCTATGCTAGGTCAAGATATGAATTTAGAATGTCACATGCTCTCTAATGGTCAATTACTTGCATTGTTACAAATTTTCTATAACTACATTGATGCTGTGCATGATTCTTTACAAGATACTAAAGTTCCTCAAATTATCCGAGGGCAAGTAAAAGGGAAGGAGATGATGCAAGATGGCTATATTGAGTCTATTGGATAAGAAAAAGCAGAATAAGCAGACAAAGCCCCAAGAAGTTTTTCAGGAAAAAGAATTAGTGACATTTAAAGATTTACTTGCACCGGATGTTATCGATGAAAAAGAAGAATATATGCAGCTTGGGGGGAACTATTCATTAACAATCGGTATTAAAGATTATCCTAAACATGTTTTTGGAAATTGGATGTCCCAATTAAGAAGATTTAAGGGGAACCTTTCTATCTCGCTTCATGTAGAAAGAAAATCTAGTGAAGATATGGTTAAGCACTTAAACATAGCAATTCCTGAACTGGGTTCTCGTGCAGTAAATGCAGATGAAGTGAAAAAACGTGAATCACAGGCAGAAAAAAAGAATGCTGAACGCCTTTTAGATAAATTAATTGATAGTGATCGAGATGAAGTATTTGCAGTTTATTTGTATCTCCATATACAAGCACAAAGTTTGAAACAGCTTGAAAAACTAAAATCACAAGTCATGAGAGTTGTAAGGAGAGCAAAATTAAAAGGAACTGAAATGCGTCATCGTTCTCATGAAGCATTTCGTTCCACTTTACCTATTAAACAAAATGAAGTACCTGAAGTTACAAGAAGAGATATGGACGCTGAAGCTTTATCTAGTTTTTTCCCATTCGATGACTCTGAAATCTTTATGCAATCTGATACAGCCATTATTAAAGGAATTAATATAACAACAGGTAGTTTGGTTTTAGTGGATCACTTCAAGCTACTTAATCATAATGAATTTATCGCAGGGTTTAGTGGAACAGGAAAAACAACAGCCTTAACATCTGATATACTTCGTCATTGGAGTTTGGGAATTATTAACTACATTATTGACCCAGAGGGTGAATTCACTCCAATTGTAAAGGGTTTAGGTGGTACAGTTATCAAGCTTTCTAATATGTCTAAAACAGTCATTAACCCTTTAGAAATATTAAATGCAGAGATTACAGACAGTGAAGGGTTTGAAGATGAGAGTGAAGTTGAAACATTTATGGCTTCATTGTTGGCCCAGAAGATACAAAGATTGAAATTACTCTTCCGTACAATAAAGAAAGGATTATCCCAAGTAGAAGAAGCGTTATTAGAAAAACTATTGTTAAAAACATACGAGAATTGTCCGGCACATATTACGCATACAACAGACCTTAGAAATCTGAAATCAACAGATTTCCCTACTTTCACAGATATGTTTAAGGAAATAGAAAATCTTTCAGAAGAAGAAGCTCATATACTACGAGATTTCAAATTGATTTTTGAAACATACGTAACTGGTTCAAACTCTAATTTGTTTAATGGACACACAAATGTGGATTTAACAAATGACTTAATTTCATTCGATTTAAAGCATTTAGAAGATGGATCAGATTTAAAGAAAACAGCGATGTATAACGTAATTACATTCCTTTGGGATGAAATTACAAGAGATAAGAAGCGATTAAAACGATTAACAATTGATGAATGTCACGTGGTAGCAGATCCAGACGAACCGCTTTTGATGAAGTTCGTTTATCAAATCTATAAACGGATACGGAAATATAAAGGTGGTGCAACCGTAGCAACACAACAAATTGAAGATTATTTAAGTGCTAACGATGGAAAACGTAACTACGGTGCAGCCATTATTGAAAACTCATATACTAAGTTCATTTTAGGCTTGGAAGAACGTGGATTGCAAGATTTAGTTACAAAAGGTGGTATTCAATTATCATCAAAAGAGTTAGATATTTTGAGAAGAAAAACTCGTGCTAAAGGAATTTACTGTATTGGAACCAAGCGTGTGCATATGGAAGTCGTACAAACGCAAGAAGAAATGAGATTGTTTGATGAAGCGCGATATGAAAAGGTATACGGAAAGAATGCAAAAGTGATTCCGAATTACGATATTCAAGAATTGAAGCGTGGTGTTGGTTAATGGGTGCAGTCACAGTTATTCGCGTAGGTGGATTCCTTGCACGTAATTGGAAAAAACTCGTAGCTGTTATTCTAGGGTTCTTTGGGATTATATTCTTTGTCATTGCTGGTATTGGTGGACAGCAAAGCCCTTCCATCCCCTTTAGTGGGGATGGAAAAGGTGGTAAAGCAAATGTGTCACCTGAAGTTAGAAAATGGGAACCAGTAGTTCGACAATATGCACAAGAGTTTGGTGTGGCTGATTATGTTGAATTAATGCTCGCTCAAATGGATGCGGAATCAGGAGGACGAGGACTAGACCCAATGCAATCATCTGAGGGGCCATTTAACACAAAATATTGTAAAGACATGAATTGTATTACTGATCCTATATACAGTATTTGGGCAGGTGTTCAAGAATTTAGAGCAGCCTTAATTAAGGCTAAAGGTGATGCTAAATTAGCCCTTCAGGGCTATAATTTCGGGTCGGATTTTATAGATTATATTTTTGGAAAAGGCGGTGTATATAGCCAAGATTTAGCCATTGAGTACTCCAGAAGTAAAAGTTCAGGGATATATAGTTGTCAAGGAAGAGATCCCGGTAATTACCGCACTAAGGTTGGAGCTTGTTATGGCGATTTTCGCTATGTTGAAAAAATTCTATCCAAAATGACACCTGATCCCGCGAGTCAGGGGAATGTTGTTCTTGGAGGGGCAGGTGGCCAAATATTTGATGCAAACCAAGTGTATGGTAGCATGGCACAGTTCTTAGGTCAGGCGTACGTTTGGGGTGGGGCAACTCCACCAGGTTTTGATTGTAGCGGATTAATGCAGTGGAACTTTAGGCAAGTTGGAATTAAGCTTCCAAGGACGGCTGAAGAGCAATATTATGCTACAGCTCGTGTAAGTCCAGAACAACTGTTACCGGGGGATTTAGTCTTCTTTTCCGGAACTTATGTTGGAAAGACCGTAACACACGTTGGTATGTATATAGGTAATGGGAAGATGATTAATTCAAATGATTCAGGCGTGAAAATTGATGATGTATTTTCAGCATATTGGGCAAAACATTATTACGGTGGAGGACGGATTACACAATAGGAACATAAAAGTGTAGAAGGGAGGTTTCATATGAATCTATATGAAAATAACCATAAAAAAATATATTTTTATAAAATGATCAAAAACCTTTGCATACTTTTAGTTTTATATACTCTAGCCATAATCGATTATCCCTCATCATTTAAAGAAAACATCTTTTTTAATATCTTACTAATATTACTCCTTGTTAATAGTATAGTTTTTTTTATCAATTTTTTAAAAAATGCTTATCGGCACGCGATAGAAATTTCTAGGGAATAGATAAGAAAAGAAGGGAGATTCGGATGAATACATTTAAAAACGTTTTAATTGTTGTATTGCTTATTTCAACTGGTGTACTAAGCTATACAAACTTTAAAACTTCAACTCAATTGGAAAAAGCAAATAAAGAAGTCTCTAAATTAGACAACATGGTAACAAAGAAAAGAATTAATGATACTTCTCTTAGTAATGTGAATGAAGGGCAAGCAACGCTAGATGGCTTTGTAACAGCAGCCTTTGAATATTCATCAATAAAAGATGATCGTTATGAACGTGCAAAAGAATTTGGAACTGAGAATGGTATTAAATCAATGAATCCTTCCAGTACAAAAGAAGGGTTTCCAACTTTACCAAAAAACATTTTATATGAGTCTAAAGTGAAAGATAAGAAAATTTATTTTACACCAAGCAAAGATGGAAAGACAGGAAATGGATTGATTATATTTGATAACGAAATGAAAATAAATAATCAAAGTTCCTCTTCTAAAATCTTTTTAGAATGTAAACTAGTATATGACAAGAAACAACATAAATATTTAGTTGATGAAACAAATGTTGTTTCCCAATCGTCATCATACAAGGGGGAGTAAAAAATGAAAATTAACAAAGCAACACTATTTTTATGGGGAACGGTCGGAATTTTAACTGTAGCAATTACAATCGTCATGATATTTGGGAAAGAGGAAAAAACATCTAAAGTAACTCAAGTAAACCAAACTACAACTTCACAGCAACAAGCAACTCATCAAGAAAAACCTTCTACACAACAACCACAACAAAAACAACAAGATCCGAACACAAAAGACCTTGAAACGGCAGGTACAAAAACAGATGGAATTTCCAGTAATGAAAATGAGGAAATTGAAAAAGCAAAAAAAATTACATTAGACTTTTTTCACTTATTCAATGAGAAAAATTTAACGGGCCAAGAAGCTGAAAAACAGCACAATAGTTTACATGAAAAAATTAAGGAATTGTATTCTAAAGAAGCTCTAAAACAGTATTCACCGCAAGATATCGCTAAGTATTATGAAAATCTTAAAATATATTCTTTTGTCGGAAATGGCGAAAACTCAATGTTAGATTTAAAACTTAAAGATATCCAAATTCAAAAAGTAGTATTTAGCAAAGAAAACAACGCCTATGTAATTGGAATTCAAATAACAACAAAACAAAATGAAATGGTATTTTCTGTTGGATTACAAAAAGAGGATGGTTCATTGAAATTTATGCATGTACCAGATGCAAAGGTTGTGCAAATTAGATAAGGAGGATGATAAGTATGCCGAATCCAAAGGATATCTTTGACAAGGTAACTGACGCGACAACAGGTATAGTAGACAAAGCAAAAGAGGTAGGCGGTGCAGTAGTTGATACAGCGGGTAATGTAGCTAATGCAGTTTTACATCCTGTCGATACAGCCACAAATGCAGTAGTAGGGGCAGCAACTAAAAGCTTTACTGAACTGTTGACAGATATTACAAAAGGCGCCGGGGAATCAGTTTTAAAGTGGATTAATTGGTTTTTACTAGATCCACAGACTTATCAAAATCCCACTGTAGATACTGTGGTAGGCTTCTTTAAATGGCTGGCAGTATTTTTAGCAATAGCGTTTATGATATTTCATATCCTTCAAGGGATGATTCTGGTAAATGTAACAGGTGATCGAACATATGTGAAAGAAAAGATGGCATCACTTATTCAAGCGATGGTATTAATAGCAGTTCTTCCATGGGTTATTGAAAAGTTATTACAGCTGTGTGAAGGGATTTGTAAATACTTCACAAATAAAGGTATCGATTTTGAGAATAGCGCAATAGGGAAGTGGTTAACAACAGGTTCACCAGATTCAGAGTTAGCTAAAATAATGGGATTGAATCCAAGTAGTGCAGTCGCTTTTATCGCAATATTCTCACTAGCATTTGTAATTTTATTCCTTGTAATAGCATTTCAAGCTTTAAAACGTATGGGAGAGTTCACATTCTTAGTAGCAACTTCTCCGATTGCAGCAATTAGTTTAGTAAACAATGAAATGAATGCATTTCCGGTATGGTGGCGCGAAATGCTTGCAGTGGTATTTACACAAGTAATACAGGTCGTACTTCTTTATTTGATTGTAAATTGTTTTGCCACATTAAAACTTCAGTTTATAGCACTTGGAATGGGATTATGTTTAGTACTGATTTCAGGGCCAACATATTTGAGACAATTTTTATATAGCACAGGTTCAGGGAAAGCGATGATTGGTGCAGCCGGATCGATGGGGAAAGTTGCAATGGCGAAATTTATTTTAAAAGGGGGACGTTAAAATGGCTAAATCACAAATGTTTTTAGAGGGAACGATTGAATTTGAGGGAAGAGATGCGACGTACCGCATCCCTTCTCTAATGACAAAAGTTGAACAAGTAGCTGAACTCGCTCATATAAAGACAGAAAAGCCCTTATTTTTTCATTGTAAAGAAATCGAAATGGATAATCAATACATTACATTCAAATATCATGTTGATGAAGGATTCGTACCATTTGTACGTACAAAGAAACTAGGCGCGTTACCAAAACTTGCTTTAGTAGAGCAATTGTTAGAGATTCAGGGTTTAGAAAATAGTGAGTTTATTACTTTCGTAACACCAGAAAATTTATATGTTTCATCATCACAAGAAATTAAATTTCTATATCAAGGGATTTCTGGTTTGATGAATCCAATGCATGAACAACATTTGTATCTATATCATACGAAGTGTTTGATTGCATACTTGTACACAAAATATTCTTTCCAACAAATTAAGCAACAAGGATTTGGTAAAGCGCTTGAAGAAGCTTCAGATTTCCTTAGGAGCGTATTAGAAGCTAAATCATACAATGACATTCAAATTGCTGTTACACGAGAACGTGAAAGGTTACAAGAGTCTTATGTAGAGAAAATTGAAAAGAAGGGTTCGGAAAACTCATTACAAAAGAAATGGATGACAATCGGGGCGACATCCTTATGTGCAGTAGGAATCTTTTTTGGAAGTTTTCAATTAGGGTCAATGCTTCAAAAACCACATGTTGCTAAGGCAGAGCAGCAGCTAGATCAGACAGAGCACTTGTTGACAATGTATAGATATCAATACAAGCAAGATTATAAAAAGGTGATTCAAACGGCTTCAAAAATTAAAGATATGAGTAAAGAAGAAAAAGAATTGTTATATCAGGCGTATATGGGAACAAAAGATTATAAAAAAGCAATTGAACTAACTTCAGTTTCAAGAGTGCTTGAAGCACTCATTAAAAATAAAGATACTGAAGCAATTGCCCAACTGGATTCGAAGGATGTAACAGTACAGTTCGAACAAGCAAATTTGAAAAAAGATATGAATCGTGTTTTGGAATTAGAAAAAGATGTGAAGATGGATAACCGCAGATTAGGAATTGTTGCATATGCCCATTTTGTAAAAGGTGATTTCGGGAAAGCATTTGAGTTTGGAAAACAAGCGAAGAATAAAGATGTAATGATTGCTGTGAAAAATAAAGATATTGAAAAAATTAATAATGATCCTGGGAAGTCACCAGAACAGAAAGGGGCAGAAGTTGCACCGATTCAAGCTGATATTGAAAAGATTAAGAAAGGAGAAATCTAATGGCTAGACATTTTGTTGTAATCCTTTTAATTGGTTTTCTTTTATTGCTAGTGGATTCATGCTTGGCTGTAATATTTGCACTTGTTCCTACTACAATTCATGATCCGCAAAATTGGCTTACACATTTAACGGAATTGATACAAGACCCTATTAATTTAGTACAAATAGCATGGAAGCAGATGCCTTTTAAGGCGGCACAAGGATTTGTTCTTTTGTTAGGAATCTATATTTTCTTTAAAGCTAGAAGTGAAGGTGACGGTGAATATAAGATATCAAAAAATAAATCATATGGTTCCGCGAATTGGGCTACAACTAAACAGATATTTAATGTGAGATATTTTTCGAAGAAGATGAAAAAGAACATTTTTATGAATGATTTGAATCGTTCGTTTGAGTTAAAAAAACAGGTGGATGAGCATGAAAATCTGGTTCAACAGGGGGAGGTTGAACCAGATATGAAAATTGTTAAAAAGATAAAAGAAAAAGCTTTAGAATTTCAAGAAACTGAAAAGTTTTTATCTAAACGTATTCAAGAGGAAGCATTAGAAGTACCTGAAGAAGAAAGGAAAGATTTTGTAACCAGACAATTTAAGAATTTACCAAAACGTTATTTATATTATCGAAAAAATGGGAAAACAAACCGAATACCTTTACGTGATATAGAAGAAGAAACACTGGAATCTTATATTCCTATGTCTCCAGAATATGTTCGGGAATATTCTAATATGATCTTTGAGGAATTTACAGATAGGATGGGAAATGTTATTGCACATTTTGAAGATTCTCCTGTTATCCAACATCGAAATAGTAAACTGGGAAACTCAAATGTATTCGTTATAGGAGGTTCTGGTTCATATAAGACTCAAAGTGTAGTATACACAAATGTTATTCATGAAACACAAGCAAGTATGTTTGTAGCGGATGTAAAGGGCGAGGTCTTTGAAAATACATCTGTCATTAAAGAAAAGCAAGGGTATGAAGTGAAAGTTATTAACTTTATAGATATGTTTCTTTCAAATTGTTATAACCCATTGGATTATGTACGAAAAGAAACAGATGCAACTGTAGTTGCAAATAAAATAGTCGAAAGTAGAAATACCGGAGAGAAGAAAGATATTTGGTACCTTTCACAAGTGGCTTTGCTACGATCTTTAATTTTATATGTTGTAAATGATTTGCACCCATTGAAAAGAAATGTGGAAGGAATTATAGAGGTTTTGAGAAAGTTTGATTCTAAGATAGCGGAAGGAGAAGATGAAGCGGAGTTAGATCGTTTGTTTTTATCTCTTCCTTATGACCATCCGGCTAGAGTTTCTTATGAAATGGGGTATAAAAAATCAGAAGATAAGGTTCGTTCAGGTATTATTATTACACTCTTAACAACTCTTGCAGACTTTACGAGTGAAGCAGTTCGAAGATTTACAAGGAGAAGTGATTTCTTTTTAGGTGATTTAGGAAGAAAGAAAACAATTCTATATTTAATCCTTGATCCATTAGATAGTACTTGGAGTGGGCTAATAAACTTGTTTATCTCACAATTACATTCAGAATTGTTTCGTGTAGGAGATGAAAATGGTTCAAAATTATATATCCCTTTTAAAGAGGTACTTGATGAAGCGGCCAACTTAGGGAAATTACCTAACTTTGTGAATTATTTAAGCCTATGTCGTGGATATGGAATTTCAGCAATATTAATTGTTCAAAATTTATCTCAATTCGAAGAGTTATATGGGAAAAATGGATTGTATTCAATTCTAGGGGTATGTTCCACAAAAGTAATATTGAAAGCAGCAGAATATGAAACGGCTGAATATATTTCGAAAACATTAGGAGAAGCAACTGTTGAAAATGAATCTAGGTCAACAAATACAGGTAATCATGGTACAACGAGCAGTGTATCTATTCAAAATGTAAAACGAAGATTAATTGATCCGAATGAAATTAAAGGATTAGAAGAAAATCAAGTCTTGGTAAGTACTGATAATACACCGCCCTTTAAGGGAACAAAAGCATTTCAATTTGAGATTTATAAAGATAAAGAGGGAGAAATTATTAAGGGTAAACGGTACTTTAGAAAACGTGAGTTGTTCCCGATTAAACAAGATTTTGAATCAAAGGCAACCTTAGAAGCTAAAATACGTGAATTTGAAGAATTGCAAGCTAAAAAAGAAGCAGACTTACAGCATGAAGATGAGCAAGTACTAGAAGAAAACAAGCAACAAGAAATCGAAACAGAAGAGAAAGTGACAAAAGAGCAACAACAATTAGCGGTTGTTGAAAAGGCCCGTGCATTAATTCCTAAAATGGCAAAAGAAGTTGAAAAAGCTGAAAAGAAAAAAGTAAGTGATATAGGGATTTCTGAAGAAAAAGAAATGAAGCAACTTCCTCCAGAAAAGAAAAAACAAGCTGAAATAAAAGAAATCCAAGCATCGATTGGTAACAAACTAGATGATATTTTGAAAAAGGCAGCCGTTGGTGAAGCGGCAGCAACATCTAATATAGAAGTAGTCAAAAAAGATTCTGAAGCTGAAGAGTATGATGATGAAGAGCTTGAAGATATTACAGAATTTGAAGAAGAAATGAATGCTTTGACTTTCGAAGATTAGTAAGGAGAGATTAGCATAATAAATTTTGAAGATATCATAAATGTTCTTCTTGATTTTCTACCTGAAAAAGAACTTCATTGTGATCTTTGTCAACGTAAGCATCATTTGAAACGCAGGAAAATTCGAAGCTCTATGAAAAATCATAGTGGCCCGTATTGCCCATGGCGTGGAAATAAGAATGGTGGGAAAAAGGAGAAAAACTTCAAACCAGTATTTTCAAACTAATTGTATTTACTGATAAGGAATGAAAAAGAGGTGGATTCAATGAAACAGCAAGTAAAACGGCTGAAAATTGTAAGTTTTATCATGTACCTATTGTTAGGAAGTTTCGGGTTTATATGTTTGATTCCTGAAGTATTGAAATATCAATGGTATACACAAGAAATAATTGGCGTGGTAGTCGTGATGGCTACCATGTATACCATCTTTTTAGTTACCTATAAGTATCTTTTTGATAAAGAAAAATCGTTACGATTATTAGTAATTGAAATACCTATTAGCATGTTCTTTGCGATTGGGGTTATAAGTTCGCTTTGTCTAGCTGAACAGTACAACAATATGTATTTGAATCTAATATGTGTTGCATTTGCTGTATTTCCAGTCATTTTAATTCTAGTTGTTCGATTTATTGAGAACGTAAAGTTTTATCAAGAAATGATGAACTTGTTGAAAGGAGAGGAATAAGTGATTTTTTCAGCAGTTGTTCAATGTTTAGTAGTCCTATTATTAGTTGATATGGTGATTAACATACAAATGAGTCGGAAGATTCAAAAATCTGTTCGTGAAAATTTAAAGCGTAGACAAGAAAAAAATGAAGAAGTTACGGTAATTGATTGGAAATACAACAAACTTTCTTAGTTATGAAGAAGGAGAGTGTGAAATGAATAATATGCTGTTTGCTTTATACATGTTCTTGATTGCTCTAGCAATCAATGTAACTTGGATATTGAGTATTAAAATCCGTGACTCAATCAATTTATATAGAAATAGAGATGTGGGTAAGAAAAAGGATTACGTCAAAATTAAATAAAACCCTACTTATTATTTCTTTGTAGGGTTCTCATATTTCTTTAGTAAATCACTAACAGCTTCATCTAATAACTTTGACTTATTAATTCGAGTATCTTTAGCTAAATTATCTAGATCATACCATAACTTTGTCTCAATCGCATTAGAAAGGGGTTTACGGTTTTTAAGCCCTCTGTTTTCCATCATAATCACCTCTTTAGTGTAATTATATAAATTAAATTAATTACTTGCAACTACTTGCAACTACATGTAGTTAGATGTATAATGATTTCAAGGTAATACATGGAAATCGAATCAATAAAAAATGAAGGGTAGTGTAATAGATGATGAACGTAAGTTGTGCTTATTGTGGTACAGAAGTAAAAATTGATACAAACGGTATTGTGGAAGAAACATGTACATTCTGTGGGGCGAAAATGAGAAGTTCACATTCAGGGCTTTTACAACTTTGTCAAAATGAACAACGTTTTGAATTTTATAAGATGCAACAAAATGTTTTTCTTGAACAGGTAAACGAATCTGTAGAGGTGCTGAAACAATTACACACATTTGATTTGTATCTCTTATTAAAAGAAGTCAGAGAAGCGCGTAGTCAAACATTTACAGGATTAAGGGTGTTAAATAAAGCTTTGGATCAAGATGCACAATTTAAAGATACAGCCGATGAAGTAGGAAGTGATTATGAGTATTACACAAGAAAAGCATGGGTTATTGAAAACATTTTATTAGAGCGACAAGGATATTTTCCTGAAAAGATAACAGAGAAAATACTAACTTTTATGTGGTCGCAAATTAAAAAATCAAGGGCAAAGCCAATGCAAATATCTAAAACAAAGCGTAAACAAAAATCTAGCTAGAGAGGAAGAGGTGTTGATATGGAAAGGAATAATATTGCGATTTGGCATATCATCTCTAACAAATATCGGGTTTATGCTCATATCTCAATTCCTAAACTGGGTGACACCGATATTCAAGTATTTACTGATGAAGGGAATGGTAAATTTTTAGTTACACTTCCAGACTTTTGTTGGAGTAGTTATGTTTGTCTTTTTGATAAATTTACGAGTAGTCAAGGGGCGAAAAATTTGTTGTATGAGGGATTTAGAGGCTATGTTCACACGATGGGAGATGTCAAAATTCCCATTCCTGAAGTGCAGCAATATGTAATAGAGCTTAAATATATATTTTCTATGCTACTTTCGATTTTATACAACAGAGTAAGCGATGAAAAATATTTAGATAAAGATACAACTGTTGAGGGACATATCAGATATTGCAAAGATATGCTAACAGATTGCGGAGTGCATATAGCAAGATTTCCTGACTTATATGAATACAACAGAAGCACAGGAAAAAGAGGTTAAAGGACAGATTGGAGAAAGGGTTAGGCTAATTTTTAAGGAGGAAAAAATATGATTGCAATTTTATGTGAAAAAGCGGATCAAGGGAGAACATATGGCGCTTGTTATGAGCATGAGGATAAAAATACACATATTGAAATTTACCCATGCGGAACTTTTCCTGAAGGGGCTGTAATTGTTTGGGCAAGTGGTCATTTATGTGAATTGAAATCACCAGAAATGTATCACGAAGCATGGGCGAAATGGAAATTAGAAACGCTACCTATGATTCCAGAACGATTTGAACATAAAGTAGTTGAAAAGAAAGCATCTTATTTTAATGTAGCTAAAGAAAAATTAAAGTCAGCCGATGAAATTATCATCGCAACGGATTCAGGGGATGAAGGAGAGTTAATTGCTCGATTAATTATTAAAATGGCAGGAGTCAATAAGAAACCGATGAAGCGGTTCTGGTGTTCTTCAATGGCACAAGATGCAATTAGGGAAGCATTTGAAAATCTAAGGGATGCAAAGGAAACAGAAAGTTATTATTATGCCGCACAAGCTCGTTCATATAGCGACTGGTTGGTGGGACTGAATACATCTAGGGCCTATTCAATCCTTTTTAGAGAGAAATTTGGATTGAAACAAACATTTTCTAGCGGACGGGTACAAACGCCAGTTCTGTATCTTATAAATCAACGTGAAGAAGAAATTCAAAATTTCCGACCTAGAACATTTTATCAAATTGTAGGTTGGTTTGTGGCAGACGGTATCAAATATGGAGGGTTGTTGCTTCAAAATGAAGATACTAAAATATTAGATTATCTAAAAGCTAAAGCCTTATTTGAGGAATGCAAGCCCATAAAAAAAGCAACCATTCAAAGTATTGAAAGTGAAGAAAAGAAGAAAAATCCACCGAAACTCCATAGTTTATCTACACTCCAAGCGAAACTAAACCGTAAATATAAATTTTCACCTGAGAAAGTACTAGAATTAGCACAAAGTTTGTATTTAAAAGGCGTTATTAGTTATCCAAGAACTAGTAGTCAATATTTAACGGAAGCTGAAGCCTTTGAACTACCTGAAGTATTATCTAATTTAGAAGAATTAGAGCCATATGCAGAATTGCTTAGAAATAGATCCAAAGATTACATCGAAGATGATAAAAAATACACAAATGATGAAAAAGTTGAAGATCATTATGCGCTAATTCCTACGAAAAATGTACCGGATTTAGCTAGTTTGTCAGAACAAGAACGAAAAGTGTATGACGAAATTGTTCGTAGTGTAATTGCGGTACATTATGATGTGCATGTTTTTACAGAAACAACAATCCTTACAGATTTAGGTACACATACATTCATTGCCCAGGGGCGACAGGTGCTCGATGAAGGTTGGCAAGTCGTTTGGAAAAATCCTAATTCTAAAGAAAAAGAAGAGGATCAAAAAGTCCAAAAACTCCCTATAGTTCAAAAGGGTCAAAGTATCGATGTAGAAAAGGTTTCTTTCCAAAAAGGGAAGACAAAACCACCTACAGTATACACAGAGGGGCAACTTATTACCCTCATGAAAACAGCCGGAAAGTTTGTGGAAGATCCAGAAGTAGATACAGATTTTAATGGCGTTGGTACGGAAGCAACGCGTGCTGGCATCATAAAAACCCTGAAAGATCGCGAATACATTTTAATTCGAGATAACAAAGTATCTGTAACTGAAAAAGGGAAAATGTTGATAGAAGCAGTAAGGGGAACTCATCTGGCAAGTGTTGAAATGACAGCAAAATGGGAAATGTTATTATCTAAAATCCGAAATTCAAAAGGAAAATCCGCAGCTATGTCACATGCATTTGTTGAAAAGGTAAAAGAAATGACAACGTTTCTTGTAGAAAAAGCAGTTAATGAGAGCGATACGTGGAATGTTGAAAAATTAGCTGAAGAAGTAAAAGATAATGCAATTCATGCAATTGGGAAATGCCCAATATGTAAAAAGAACGTAGTGGAAAGAGAAAAATTATACGGTTGTTCTGGATATAAAAAGGATGATCCGAATAGTTGTAAGTTTACATTACCAAAAGAGTTTTTAGGAAAGAAAATCAGTGTAGCAAATGCACAAAAATTATTAGAAAAGAAGAAAAGTAACTTAATAAAAGGCTTTATAAGTAAAAACGAGAAAGAATTTGACGCCTATTTAAAATTAGTTAGTGGTGGGAAGTTGGAACTTGAATTTCCACAGAAAAAGCCAAAAAGCTCAAAAAAGTAGGTAGTAAATCAAAATAAAGGAGAAAAGCCCTTAATGGGCTTCTCCATAAAATAAAATTGAAAAATAGGAGGAATAGAAATGAAAAAATACACAATTAAAGAAACGGTTTACTTTGAAAATATTGATTTAAATGTTGAGGTAGCAAGATTTAAAGGAACTGAACAAAAAGCATTTGATTTTGCTCAAAATATGGATTTAAAAGTACTTTTGCATGAAAATCATTTAGAAATTCTGTTAAATGGTCAATCATATACAATTCAAAACTCGGATCGTGAGAGATATCAATTTAGAATATGTACGAAAGATATTAAGCCGATTCCACTTAGTGATATAGAAAAAATGACAGATTCGGAAAAGGTAGCATTATTACAAAACGAAGCTTATCAATTAAAAGAAGAAGATTTTAAAGATGTAAATTGGAATTTCACTGAAGTCTATAGATTGTTAAAAGAAATGCGTCCAAATACGAAGGTTTTTAACTTTGATTCTTTAGCTTATTCAATTGATATTGCATCATAAAAAATAAAGGAGGAACAGAACAATGGAACAACAATATAATTATGAAAAAATGAGGGAGAATTTTTTGCAGCAAAGTCCTGAAGAAATAAAACAAGAAGCAACTGAAGCCCTCATAACGTCATCATTAATTAGCCGCATGTTAGGGTTTGTATTGAAGAATGAAAAAGCAACTAACTTTAAATATAATTTTCCTGAATTTGAGGATATGAATACAGCTATAGGGGATTTTTTATTTAAATTAATGGATGGTACACATAACCTTCCTCAATATATTAGCAACTTAGAATCAGCTAAAAGCTATACAGAGCAACAAAGATGTATAGAGGGAATTGCATCAGAGTTAGCGATGTATTATCAAGCTTATTTTGAATTTCGGAATTTGTTCTTTAAGCATCCAATGTTACAGCCTTTTCAGTCTGATTTTTTCGAAAAATTATCTATTCCTAAAGAGAGCGTAGTTCATTAGTGTACTTGTAAGTACACTTGTAAGTGACTAAATCTTTTCATATATCGATTAATTATAAGGTGACAAATCTACACATATTAAAGGAGGATACGAAAATTGAATCGTACAATTTTAGTTGGCCGTTTAACAAAAGATCCTGACTTGCGTTATACACCCAATGGTGTTGCGGTGGCAACGTTTACGCTAGCTGTGAACAGACCATTCATGAATCAGGGGCAAAGAGAATCTGACTTCATTTCAGTGGTTATTTGGCGTAAACAGGCTGAGAATGTAGCAAACTATTTAAGAAAAGGTAGCTTGGCTGGCGTAGATGGTCGCATTCAAACTCGAAACTATGACGGACAGGACGGAAAGCGTGTATATGTAACAGAGGTACTTGCTGAATCTGTACAATTTTTAGAACCTAAAAATAAGAATAATAGGACAGAACAAAGAGAAAATCCTTCTAATAGCGGATATGCAAATGTTGGTGCAACTAATTCAGGTTCAACCAAGAAGGACGATCCATTTTCAAATGTAGGGCAACCAATTGATATAAGCGACGATGATTTACCATTCTGACAAGTACATTAATGGATAAGGAGTATTTTTATGAAAGATGAAGAGAAATCACTTTCCTTTTTTGTGGGATGTAAAAATGCTTTTATTATGGTAATTGTGTTTTGGTTGTTTATGTTTTTAATTTGTAGTGACTTTCTATTAAAATAATATTATTAAATAAAATGAGAAAAAGGTGGGAATTTATGAAATCTACAGGAATGACAAGAAAAGTAGATGAATTGGGTCGGGTTGTACTACCAATTGAATTAAGACGAACTTTAGGAATAGCAGAAAAAGACCCAATAGAGATTTTTGTGGAAGAAGATAAAATAATTCTAAGGAAATACCAATCTCAACAGGCTTGTATGATAACCGGGGATGTTTCAGAACGAAATATTTCTTTAGCAAATGGAAAAATTATTCTTAGTCCAGAAGGCGCGGATCATATAATAAAGGAACTACAGCAATATCTTGTTAAATAGCAAATTATTAAGCAAAGACTCTACTTAATTGGTAGGGTCTTTTTTGTCGAAAAGTAATTGAAAAAAACAACAAAATAGACTTGTAAGTCTATTGTATTCATGAGATAATAGACTTGTAAGGATAACTAATAACGAAAGGGGAAATGAAAGCATGGAAGCAATTATTGAAAGTGCTGTTGAGACAGCTAAAAAAATTAGAAAGGAGTTAAAAAAAGCATTTCCGGGAGTTAAATTTTCTGTTCGTTCTAGTAGTTATAGTGGAGGTTCTTCAGTAGATGTAAATTGGAAAGATGGCCCGATGAGAAAAGAGGTTGAACAAATAACCGAAAAATTCAATTCTTGCTCTTTTGATGGCATGCAAGATATGAAAATAACAACCGGTTATGAATTCGAAGGGAAGATATATAATGGTGCTGATTATATATTTGCCAATCGAAGCTTATCGGAAGAATACAAAAAGCAAATTCAGGAATTTGCAAAAGAAATGTTTGAAGATTTCCATATAAATGATTGGACATATCAACAAAAAATGCTACAAGCAGAAGAACATATGAAAGGATTGGATAGTGATACTTCAGTAGAAATAAAGGAAGAGCCACAAGAAGAAGTAAAGCTTGCTGAAGTTGTGAATTTTCATCAAAGAAAAAAAGAAAAAGAAATAAATAAGCTAACTTCAGAGCAAAAATTTAAGCTTCTCGCAATGCAGGTCATGTGCAATATATCTGAAGAAGATCTGGAAGGGATTTTTGAAAGAGGATTGTCGGTAGACCAACTATTCACAGGAGTAGCAAATAGGTACTTTAAAAACGAAAAAGCCATCCGCAGCTAAACAGATGACTTGTAGAAGGGAATCTGATCCATTCCCTTCTCCTATTATACCACACATAAGGGAGAGAAAAATACATGGGATATAAGATAACAAAAGATAACATTCACACTTCACCAGAAGAGAAAAAATGGTCATTGGTTGGAAAGGAAGTAGATTATAATCAAGGAATGCATCGTTTTCGTGTCCTTGATGATGATAAGAATGTATATTTCAGTGGTGTAAGTGATGATGATTCAGATTTTTCACCTTTAGATGATTATCAATATGCTTATGGTTGTACTGAAATTCAGTACAAAGATAAAAAAACAAATAAATACGTTACTTTATAAAAAACACGAATGATTTTTGATACCTGGATTTAATATTGTTCGGTTTTATGAAGAAATTGTTCCTCGCTGTAATAAATAATCCTGGGGAAAAATGAATGGAAACACGAATGTTAATGTATTTTATGTTGAATCATTAGAAAGGTGGAATGTAAAATGAAAATCTATACACCTGAATGGCTTTCTCTTAGTAAAGAGATAAAAATAAAACTGATCCGTTTAGCAATTTTAGAAACGAAAGAAAAGTTAAACGCTCTTCGTTTACAAAATTTATAAAAGAGCTGTAATAGATTTTAAACAGAGGGGATTATTATTGTCCCCTTTGTTTTCATATCACAATATAAAGGAGAATATCGAATGAAAGAAATTGAAAACTACATGACACCATCTGAAGCAGCATATAAATGGGGAGTTAAAAGAGATACTTTAAAGAATAAATATAGTCCGTCTATGTTAAATGAAAAACAGCAAGAAGAGTTACAACAAATGATTGATGAAGGATTAGTTAAGTTCTTTTTACCACCAAATGGGGTAAGAAAAGAATGGATCATTACAAGAAAAGCAATGTTCCGATGGTTTGGAGAGCCGAAAGCTTAATTTAATTAAAAGTAAGGCTTAAAAATTTAAATACAGAAAAAACGGCTATTCAGATTCGATTCTAAAAGTCGATACAAAAGACAGTAATACAATAAGTATCAACTAATTTAAATGAGCGGATAAGGGAAAATGGATAGTTTAACAGTTCTACTCAAATTTTTAGGTAAAAACTAGGGGTTTCACAAGAATACACTAATTAAAATTTCACATACCGTAATTATAGTATAAAAATATAACCACACAATAAGGGATGCTTTTAAGAATCATCGGTCCCCACAATCAAACAGTGGTGGAATACACATTGTATCTGTCCATGGTACCGGACTGAGCGTTCTTTGCGAGGGAGGATAAGGAATGGACGGATTCGCCTATCCCAAACGCTTGAACCTATGCAAATAGGTTTGAAGGTCTTCCAAACCTGTTTGCCTGGCTAGCGCCGAGCGAGTCCCTTCCAAGATTGGAAGGGGTTGGGGATGGTTGATTTTCTTTTATAATAGATCCTTCATTTCAGGAGGAATCGAAAATTCAGCAAGATTTGTTTTTTACTGCAGTAACGAAGTGGGGCAGTAAAAAACAAATCTTGCGCTTTTTAAACTTTTTAGGGTTTTAGTTCTTTGAAGCCCGACTAGCGTCCGCAGCCATATAAGCGCGCGGTGTCAAGGGATTAAGCCAAAAAATTTTAAGAGTTGATGTTGAGTTGAGCTTTTCCAAATGGAGAAATTTGCTATGATAATTCAGCAAATTTTGGAATGCCGGAAAAGGATAAACGAAACACAACGATTTAAAAATTTTTGGCCCCTTTACACCGCGCGCTTCTGGAAATAGCGTTGTAGCGTGAAAGGTTCGGGTGTCCTACACGTTACAATGCATTTCCAGTATGGCTGCGGACGCTGGTCGGGCGGTTTTGCTTCTTCGAAAAATGCCTCATACAGAATAAAAAGGCTATGTGTATACATAGCCTTCCTATTTTATCTTTATCTTTTTATTAAATTATTTACGTCTACCAGTGTATTCACCACAATAATTACAACGCCCATTACTCCACAATCCATAGCGCATGATAAAAGGTATACCATCTCCCCACTCAATAATTGCCCCCTCATTTCCTTTCCCACAGTGCTTACAGTCATTATCTTTTTTCACCGCTTCATATTCTTTTTGTTTACTAATTAAATTTCGAGTAACTTCTTCCCCGTATTTTTGTAAACTTTCTTTTTCCCATTTGTATGCCATTTTAAGTCCCTCCATTATATTTTTTTAGATTTAAAACGTAGTTGACACTTCTTTGTTTTTAAATGTTGATTGTCATACAAATAGAACCTCTTGAATGTAGCAATTGCATGGCTTTTTGATAGGTCATGCTTTGCCCATATGGACGAAAGCCGACTTTATAGCACGCTCTCATTTCTGTTAAATTTGAAACTTGATTCACAAAAGGACGTTCGCATATATTTTCATTTAACAAATTAATCATTTCTATTTCAGTACCTTGTAAAATAACAATTCCACATACTTCTATTTCCTTATCTTGCTCTTTTGGGCAATAACCCGTGAATATATATTCTATATTAGCCTGTGGTCTAAATTTCATTATTGAACGCTCCTTTATTTTTTATTAGGATGGAATGGGCTTATGCCCATTCCGCTTGTTCATATTCAGGATGATGAATTAAAATATCTTCTGATACAACTTCTATTAAGTACTCTAATTCTTCGTATGCTTTGCTTTCTTCAAATTCCTCATGTTCTATGTTGTAGCGAATGCTATGCAAAGCTTTCAATAACTCGTGTCTATTCTTACAAATTGCTTCTATATTAAAATCTAATTTTTCCTTACGTAAATTAGTGGTGCTTTCGTTGTATTTCATTTCATAAGATTCATAGTTTGCGATGTGCCATTCTTGCACTAAGTCTCTAATTTTAGGATGCGACCAAGATTCATTCACATACATTTTTCCCCAACTACATAGCGTATAGATTATTTTTTCATAGGTCTTTATGCGTACTAACATCATAGTGCTTGTCCTCCCTTATTTTAGAACTTGTAAAGCTCGTAAAGATTTTTCATACATTTTTAAATTGTCGGTGTACATTTCAACAAAACGGTTGTCTTTATCAGTTAGTTTTTGGAGTTCATCCCGTGTATAGGTATAACGTCTATATAAATCGGCTTGTATTGGTTCTGTATCATGAACATAGCTTCCACCGCCTATATCATATCGATATGCAAATGAATATTCTTCTTTCTCTTCTGTCCATAACAACGTAATTTCGCTTTTTAGATAACCACGGATTTCTTCAGCAATTACCCTTTGATTCATCATTCTTAAAAACATATTGGCAAGGTCTACACTTTGAAATTGCACCATTCCTGTTTCTCCTATGCGCCCTTCCCAAACATCAATTTTCACTTTAACTTCGTTCATGTTCCATTCTCCTTTTCTAGAAAAATTTTTGGGTGAACACCGCCTGTTCGACTGGAACGTTTTATGAAAGGAGCGGCTGGTCAAGGGTCTTCGCACAAATTTTTTATGCCGCAGCAGGTCATACGAATACGAGCCTTTCGTCTTCGACTTGGGCTTTTTCAAGTTTGGTACCATGTTTTGATTTTTCTTCAGCGTTATTACATCACATGGTCCCAAACGCCGAGAAAGCATAAAGGAGACAGAAAGCCGTATGAGTTGGGATGCGAGAAATGAAAAATTTTGCCCCTTGACCAGTAGGAGCGACTGGAATATAAACTGGAAGGAGAACAGGCGCCCCCAGTTAAACTGACAAATTTAATCTCTTATAAATAGATTGATCGCTTTCGAATATTAGAAATCCTTTAAACATACAAACTGATTTATATCAAGATTTTTAGGAACTTGTAGGCTTCAGCCTACATCTAATTTCAATCAAAGAGTCGCTTTAGGCGACTTATCCATGGGCCTCCTTGAATAAGCAAAAAAATCCGTATTGTTCAAACATATAGTTTGTGACAATACGGATTCTCAATTTCATTCTTCCCACTGTGTCCAATAAGCATAATCATCTTCATACATTTCTTCGTATTCTTCAGGCGTATATTCTTTGTGTAAGCATTCTTCAGAACAATAGTATGCTAGTCCATCATCTATGCAATAACCTTCTACCATACCTTGTTTACAAACATTGCAAACCCTTTTGTATTCTATTTCTAGTTCATCATCTTTTGTAACGTCCCAAATATCCGTAGAAAGCTCTAATAAAATATCAGGATTTTCTTTTTGTTTCTGAACTACTAAACACGCAATTTCTCGTGCCTGTTCAGGACTATCAGCTCGAATGTGAACCTCTCCATTTAATGAATAAAATACTTGGTATACTCCCATTTCCATCTCTCCTTTAATTTAGGTCAGGCTCTCAACTTGTCTACCTGTCACCTTTTGCGTAATGAAGAAGAAATAGAAAGCAAGGGAAAAAGCACAAATATTTTACGAAATGATGTTGAGTTGGGCTTTTGCAAGTGGAATCCTTTGTTACAATACTTTGAGCAAAGGATGGAGCGTAGAGAAAGCATAAACGAAACACAGTAAAATAAAATATTTTGCCCCTTGCTTGAAGTGAATGATGAATTAGTATACGGTGACAGGTAGTGGATAGACTTTTGATTGAAATGGAGTATACAAATGAGCATTTGGATAATTTCACACCAAATATAGCACTTGGATTCACCCTTTTGGATAGATTTTCAATAGAAATGGAGCATCATGTTATTTTTAATTCCTAGTGGCCACAGTCGGAATTAAGCTGATACAATTATTATTATGAAATGGTTGTTTATTTAAAGGAGATGGAGAAATAGATGAGGGACTTTCAAGAGGAAAACTATGATCGATTAAAAAAGGAAAAAAAGAATATTACTCTATTTTTAAAAAGTGGCGTCAGAATACCAGGGCAAATTGTTGGGGTAGATCGTTTTACTGTACTTATGATGGTTAACGGTAAACAACAATTAGTTTATAAACAAGCTATATCTACAATTGCTATGTAAAAAATGATTATACGCTATAAAAGGAGGGAGATATATTGATTTTTTTATTTCGATTTGACATAAAAGATGATGGAATGGATTTTATCTTAAACGAAAAAATAGCTGAAGATATGAGTCCTTACTATGATGAAATGCTTAGACCGTTGGCCGCTTCTTTAAGTCAAACCTTAAACTTTTATCGAGCTTTTAGTAAACACCCTACCATTTTATCTTGTCGAATTTTAGATAATAATGAACTAGAAATTATGTTGAGTAAAGGATTGGGACAGTATATAGATCCATACACTAAAAACCAAATTATTTTCGAAAATGGAAAATTAATAGCAGATATCTTAATGGAAGTTATGAACCGTCAAACTATATACCGTTAAATTATATTTTAAAATTTAATTAAGAAAGGAATAATATAATATGTATGAACGTAATGAACCGTGTCCTTGTGGTAGTGGACGGAAATATAAGAAATGTTGTATTAATAAAATCGAAAATCCTGTAGATGTTTGGAAACAAAAAGCAATTCAATTATCATTAGAAATCAATAACAATAAGAATTTGGTGGATACATATTTTGCTGTGTTTAACCACGCTATGAGAAAGCAATGGATTGGAGCTTGTCATGCCCTTTCAAGTATTTTATATATTTTGCTTAAGGAACAAGGGTTTAAACCAAATTTAGAAATTGGATTTACTGAGTCTTCAAAAGTACCTTTCTCTTTTTGTCATTCATGGATTACCTTAGATGGTTTTCCTTATGATGTAGGATTATATCGTTCTCATTCGCCATTTCAACATGATATTAACCCATATCTCGAAATATCGGCTCCTATTTTTAAAGGAATTGACATAGAAAGCGGAGTAGTAACTAATATTTCTTTTGGTGTTTCATCCGATCGAGAATCTATTGATAATAATTTCAAACAAATAACAAATATGACTTTAGTGGAATACATGGAGAATTGGCCTAATCATAAAGATGGACTTTTTGGGGAAACAATAGAAATCGCAGAAAAAATTGGACTTACTTTGAAAATTGATGACCTAAAAACTAGGTATTATGAAGACAGGTTTCATATATCTGTTGTATCTTCTTAATAATTAACAAAAAAGAGAAGGAGTCAATTTGACTCCTTTTTTCTTGAAATTTTGAATGCGTTATCTTATAAAATATGGTGACCCCTAGCATAGGATTTATGTCATTTGGGTAACGGAACCTCATATAAATCTTGCAACATTAAATTTATATTTCCTCTCCAAAACCTTTGTAAAGGTGTAGATAATCCTTGTTCCCTTAACCATCTTTTACTATATATTTGTAATAAATCAACTTTTGTTAATTTTTCTTTTTCTTCAATTGTCCAACGTAATGCTTCGAGTCCCTTCTCTTTTGTCCAGAATCCTGTAGGCGTTTTTTTTAATTCCCACTCTTTAAAACGATTTGGATACAATTCATTCAACATATGATAAGGACGACTACCCCAAAATTTTTGTAGTGGATGACTTAGCCCTTGTCCTTTTATCCATGATCCACTAAAAACATTTAACAATTCTTTTCTTGATAATTTTTCTCTTTCTTCAATTATCCAGCGTAATTCTTCCAATGCTTTGTCTTTTGTCCAATAATTTGAGGGTACTCTAAAAAACTCCCATTCTTTAAATCTATTGGGGTATAGCGCATTTAACATAGCAAATGGACTTGATTTCCAAAACTTTATACAAGGAGTTTGGAGTCGATGTTTTAACAACCATTTTTGTGAATATACATCTATTAACTCTTCACGAGACAAACGTTCCTTCTCCTCAATAGTCCATTTTAAAGCATTTAGTGCCGTTTCTTTTGTCCAGTAATTACGATAAGTCGTTTTGAATTGCCATGGTTTAAACCTATTTGGGTACAAATCATTAACCATCTTAAATGGGCTACTTTCCCAAAGATATGATACCGGTGTCCATAAATTCCGGTCAGTTAACCATTGGAAAGTAACGTTTTCCAAGATTTCCTCATCATCCCACCCCTCTTGTTGAATATATTCCGATAGAATTTGAAGGGATCGTTCTTTTGTCCAATATAGGTTAGGAGTTCTACTAAATTGATATGGTTGAAAATAATCTGGAAATAAATCATTTAAAACAGAGTATGGACTTGCTTCCCAAAATTTTTGGAAAGGTGTACCTAATCTATTTTTGTAGAACCATTTACTACTCATTATTTTAGGTAGTTCATCTTTTTGTAGATTATCTTTTTGTATAATATGAAAAATAGCTTCTATTGCATTTTGCTTCGTCCAATAATTTGAGGGTACACTCTTGAATTGCCATGGTTTAAACTTATTTGGATATAAATCATTAATCATTTGAAATGGACTACTTTGCCAATACCTCAGTAAGGGAGTACTTAACTTTTTAGTAGCAATCCATTTCGCACTGAATACTTCTAATAGTTCCTCATCCTCAAGCCGTTCTTCTTGTATAATACATGCAAGTTCTCGTAATGCGATTTCCTTTGTCCAATAATTTGTAGTCGCACATTTAAAATGAAACGGCTTAAATTGATTCGGGTATAAGTCATTTATCATTAAGTAAGCATTATTTTCCCATAATCGATGACATGGCGCATGTAACTTATGTTTTATGAGCCATTTATGATTGTACACTTCTTTTAATTGTTCCATTGTGAGCCGTTCTTTTTCTTCGATTGTCCAACGTAATGCTTCTAGCCCTGTTTCTTTTGTCCAATAATTTAAAGGAGCCATTTTCAATTCCCATTCTTTTAAAAGTCCTGGATATGCATCATTTATCATTTTAAATGGACTGTCATTATAAATGATAGCAATTGCTCCTCCTAACTTATGTTTCTTTATAATTGATAAATCCCATTTTTCTTTTATCTGATTTTTGTTCCACTTTAAGATAACTTCAATTAGATATCTTGTAACACGTTTAATCAAGTTTCTATCTATATCTTCACTCCAAGTTCCCCTTGGGAACATTCTTCTCTCCCCATCTAGTATCTGTTGATAAACCTCTTCAATTGTCAAACTCTTCACTGTATTAACCCCCTTATCTAAAATTATATCTTACTAGTGAATTCTGTATATATTATTATCTTGATTTTTGGCGTTAAAGACGAAATAATTCAATGTAAACTTTTAGCCAAAAGTTTACTTTCATTTCCCCTTAAACATTGACTTCCGTCTAATTTCATTGATATTATAAAAACAGACAAAAAAGTATACATTCAAATCATTGAAAATAAAGGGATTGAAAAACAGATGGATAAAAAGCAACATTTAATCGATGTACAACCAATTCGAAGCAAAGAACAGCTCGAAGATATGAAATGGTCTCTTAAACGTCATTGTTCAGATCGAGATTACATTTTATTCCTAATTGGAATCAATACAGGATTGCGTGTAAGTGATTTACTTAAAATGGAAACGAGTGAAGTTTTAAAACTGAAGCGAAAAAAACGGAAAGAATTTAAAGTGAAAGAAGGAAAGACAAAAAAGGAACGTATCATAAATATTACATCCATTTTTGAGGAAGTACTTCCATATGCTGAAGATTTAAAAAGTACCTGGTTATTTCCTTCTCGAAAAGGTGATAAACCTATTAGTAAAATTCAAGCCTATAGACAGTTACAAAAAGCCGGAGATTTTGCCGGAGTCGAATCTTTAGGTACCCATACCATGCGTAAAACATTTGGATATTGGTTTTACAAGAAAACAAAGGATATTGCTATGTTACAAGAAATATTGAATCATAGTACACCACAAATTACCCTAAGATACATTGGTATTAATAAAGAAGAAAAAGATAATGTACTTGATACATTCCGAATCTAATATTATTTTCTTTAAAAAATTTAGGATTAATCGATACCTTATATTAGATAATATAAAATATATTCAAAATAATATATTTAGTTATTCGTTAATATTGTTATAATAAGATTATAACAAGGAGGGGATAAGTATGGCGCATAAAGCATTTGTAAGTTATCATCATGGAAATGATCAGACCAGAGCTAATCACTTACGTACAACATATGGCTCAAATAATACACTAATTGATCGTTCTTTACCGGCTGAACTGAATAGTAATGATAACGACTATATTTTAGGACAGATTAGAACTAAACATTTGAAAGATTCTACAGTTACTATTGTTCTTATTGGTAGTGAAACATATAAACGTAAATGGGTTGACTGGGAGATATATTCTTCATTACGTTCATATGGTGACAGAAAAATAAATGGTTTATTGGGGATTTATTTACCTAACGCTGGAAAGGTTCCGGCAAGATTACAAGATAATATTGACAGTGGTTATGCTGTAACAATGAAATGGGAAAACATTTCATGGCAATTAACTTCAAAAATTGATGAGGCATTTAATAATAGAAAAAACACGCATCTTATCAATAATAGTAGAGTAAGAAGGACTAATAATTCTTAATTAATTGATAAAAAATACTTTTATAAAAGCTACCGTGTTAATCGGTAGCTTTTATAAAATTTTATTTAATTATATATTATTTGTAATACGAATAAGGGAAGGAATAAGCATGAAGGGGAAATTTAGTTCTATTATTAGCATATGTTTTCTTTTAGCAGCATTGTTTTGTTTGTCTACATATGAACTTAAAAGTATTAAGGTTAAGTTTATTCAAATCTTATGGGGAAATATTAGTTTTATACTGAGTATTGCATTTACTTTGTTACCTTTTTTAGTGTTTATATTAATTTTTGTTTTTATTGTTACAAGAAAGTGGGCATTTCGTGTTGAAAAATTAAGTATTGGTGGATTTAATATAATATTTGATAATCCAGATCAACTTTTCAAGAGACAAATTAGAACTTTTTTAGATACTAAAAGAACTTTATTTACAGTTGATTTTGATCATGATAATTTTGAAGAAACATTAAATTCGTATTATGAAACTTATAAACTTTTGAGAGATGAAATTAAAATTTTAGGTGATGCAAAGAAGAGGAAAAATAAAGGGAAGAAATCAAAAGAAACGGAACGTTTGTATGATTTATCAAATGAAATGATTAAAGAATTAAATGAATTTTTAACTAAACATCAAAGTAATTATAGAAGATGGTATAAATATATGGAAAAGAATGAAGAGGAAAAGTTTTATCTGGAACCAATTGGAAAGTTTCAAGAAGATTATCAAAATTATGGTCAGTTATGTTATGACTTTAAATCTGTAAATAAATTCTTCATAGAAGAAGTAGCTACTGAATTTAATATTAATATAGAAAAATGGGGAATCTAATTTTAATTAGATTCTTTTTTTGTATTGTCGAATACATGTCGAAAAAATAATGATTCATTTTTCTGATAACGTCTTGCAAACAAGACAATGAAATATTATAATAAGTATAAGAAAACAAAGGAGGGATCTACAACAACTAATGGACGAAATTAAAAATGGAAAATCAAAGGAAACTCTATTTTCCGTTTATACAACAAGAGAAGCTGAACAAATATGGGGACTTGCGGAAAACACTGTTAATAAGTGGTGCAACCGAGGAAAGTTCTATGAGAATGAAGCAAGAAAAAGCGGGAAAGTTTGGTTAGTAACACGTAATGGCATGAACAGACTAACCAGTAAATAGTAAACAAGAAAAAGCCCTTACCACCGCCAGATAGTCAGGACTTTTTCTCCTACATCATTAACTATAGGAAGGTGATTCGATTGGCAAATACCTTATCTAAAATTAACAATTGTAACTCCATTATAACACAGAAGCAATCAAAGGAATCAGAGCATATTAGTTTCAATCAAGGTGCTTTAAAGAGCTATAGATCCTTATATGAATGGTTTGGAATTGAGGACTGTATTAATTCTCAAATTTGGTTCTTCGGAACGTTTGGTATTGCTATCATGATGCTTTTAGCTACATATTTGACCACTGGATCTCTCTATGGATTTTAAGAAAATTAGACTTTTTTTAATTCCAAATTATATGGAGGACGAATATGATAGCGACGAAACCAAAACGTGGAGAATTTTATATTTATGAAAAGGACGGGCGAGCATATCAAGTTTTAGCCTATTCAAAAATGTTTGAACATGAAGAACAGGAAATCATTATTTTAAAACGAATGAAGGATAATATAAATATCACAATAAGTGCCGAGCTTTTCATTCTTTATATAGAAGCAAATAAATTTATAAAAGATAAAGTGTTAGTTAGTAATTTATAATTATTAAAATCATTGAAAAGCATTCCAAATGAATAAAGGAGGATTTTTTATGGAAAGAACAATTTCAACTATTAAACAAGGTGATTATGTACAATTTCCACATCGTAAGGATTCTTCATTAAAGTTAACTGGGTATGTAGTAAATATTTTAACAAATACAATTGTTGTTGATATTTCAGAAATGATTCTAAGTGGAAAATATAAAGATATAGATACTCGCCAAGTCGTAAAACATGGCCGATATAAAAAAGTACGTGTTCGCAAAAATAAAGCTTCATAATACCAATTTGTTTTCAGTACCCTATTCATAAAGAGTAGGGTACTGAAAACTTTAAGGGGGATAAGGATGAAAAGTGAACCTAAGAAAGTGGGATTTCTAAAGTTCGTTACATCTAGAAAAAGGGTATATGTGTATTTAGCAAAAGAAATTTATATAGAAAAATTAAATAAACGTTCTGTTTCCAAAACACAAATTTTATATCGTTTTGGTAATTTTGATGTCGCTTTAGAAAAAATGTTCCGTTGGAGAGAGAATCCTGAAAAGGAGTTTCCTGAAGAAATCTTGAAATTAGGTTATAACTTAGATGATTTAGACGATTGGATTATGACATTAGAAACTGGCTACAGCAAAACCGGAAGAAAATTAACGTTATATAATTAACAACTAAAATTACAGACAAATACTATTTAGTTAAATTCAAACAATATAATTACAATAAAAAGGAGAAAATAAAAAATGGATGCCTCACATTGTAATGATGAATATTTCAGCATTGGTACTTGTGGTTTATGTGATAAAAATAATCGTTATGTAGAGCATGGAATAGATTTTTTTGGTGTACACGTATTAGATTATTGTGCATATGGTTATTCTAATAAGAAAAGCAAAGTAGACCAAGACAAATAACCATCTCACAAAGGAGTGGTGTTTTTGAACGGTTTAGATCATGATAAGTTTTATCTGGAATTAAAAAAACAGAGAGAAAAGTATTATAGAAAAACCAAAGCATCTATAATTGGATTTTTAGTTTTGGGAACCATTATTTATTTTTACACCGCAATTGTGGATTGGTCTAATATGACATCTTTTATGAGCCTATTCATTAAATATATGATTGTAGGTATTCTAATAGGTTGTTCTTTTTTAATTTTAAAAAATGTAATGACATTCATTCAAAAAAGGAAAGAGATAGAATGTTATAAACCAACACATGATAAAGATTAGAATTTCATGTAAACCCTAATTCTGGGTTTCTTTTTTTACTCCCACTACAGTACGTGAAATTTTATAGTTCGTACTAAAAATGAGTAGTACTCACTACTCATTTTTAGCTTGTAATTTAAATTGTATACTAGGATGTTCTTCAGGTAACAAATCCATATCATATAATTTAGCTTCAATTTTCCTCATACATGCATGTAAATCTTCTTTTAATTGCCGATCACTAATCCTTAAAACTTCCCATCCCATTTTTCTTAAATAAGCATCTCGAATTCTATCTTTTTTCTTACCTTCAGGTGTATTATGAAAAATATATCCATCTACCTCTATACACAACTTTTTTCCGTTATTGCCAAATACCGCAAAATCTAATCTGTACTTTCCAACCTTTTCTTGCACAGTCGGTGAAAGGCCCATATAACGTAAATGGTCATATACCTTTCGCTCTAAATTATTTGCACATTGTTTTCTTTTTACATCGCTATCTGGATCGTAGGAGTTTTTCGCGGTAACGTTGGCCAATACATAAAAGAAAATTAAAGCGGCAATAACAACTAAAAAACCACTCATATGACCCTCTCCTTACCTAAGTAATTTATCTGTATTGAAAAAATTTGAATAAGCACCAATTACTTAACCGCTACATAGGTTATTAACATGTAGTAATCGAATAATTAATTAAGTTGCTACATCTGTTCTTACTTATGTATTATTACCTATGTTTTACGCGTCCAGACCTAGTAATATAAAGAAAATATAGCACTGTTTATGGGCGACGAGGGCGTGAGACCGAGGGAAG
>NZ_JMQC01000010.1 GCF_000746925.1 Bacillus clarus | reverse complement strand
TTTGATTCATAATCAAATAGCAAAAAATAGGTGTTTTTTTTGATTCCCTCAATTAGAGGAGGGATTGACATAATGAAAGAAGAGAATGAACAAACTTTAGGACAAGCTTTAAACCAAGTTAATGCTAATGCTAGAAAAAGAGATTTTGAGAAAGATGCAAAACAAAGGGACCAAGCTGAAGAACTAAAAAAGTCTCTTTTGCAACAGTTAAAAGAGTTAACTGGAGAAGATCATTACGTTGGAACTAATAAAGATCCATTTGCTGGAGAACCATTTAACCAAGTGATGCATAGAAATTTAGACTTATTGAATAATATTGAATATTTAACTCAAGCAGAAGAAAGTTTTTTGTTTAGAATTCAAGCTTATTTAGAATTTAGAAGTAATGTAATTATCTGTAGAGATGATAAGTTTAAGAAGAAACGAAAAAATATTGTTGAAGATGATTTTGAATTGCCGAAGGCCGCAACAGTTTCTCAAATTGCTGATATGATAGGAAAATCAAGACAAAAAACATCTGTTATTATGAATTCGTTGAAGAAAAAAGAAATTTTACTTAATCCAGAAGGTGCAGGACAAATTATTGAAAACGGTCGTACTGTAAGCCCTAGAACATGGATAGTAAACCCTTATATAATGATTTGTGCACCTCGGAAAAATGAAGTGAAACTTGATAAATTGACAATGAGATTATTTCAATACTCTTTGAAAAATCTTAAAGATCAAAATGGTAAAAAAGTAAAATTACCAGTTAGATTTTTTTAGACTGTATCAATTCGATACAGTCTTTTTTTGCTTATATGTAATTTTTTAGGTGTCACGAAAAGGTGACAAAAAACAAAAAAATGTCACCAAAAGGTGACACCCTAAAAAGCTCGTTAAACCCAGTGATATCAAGGGATTTATACGTTTTTTGTAGATGCTCTCTATTATCACTATTATTAAAGGCTAAAAGTTCCGTAAGGAACAGGTCGTATTTTTGAGCAAACAATGCTCAAAAATCTCCACCTTTTTCGCTTCGCTCCATCCTTGCGGAACTTTTTTCGGCTCGTGTGCTTTTCTCGCCAAGCCGAAGGACAAAAAGCAATGCAATGGTTCTCGACTTGGACTAGCAAGTATACGAGCCGAACCGCCAGATTATTTGTCCTAGACTTGCTCTTACCCGTCATAACGTTACGTTTCAAACCGTGGGGTCTCGCCCCCACACGACGAACCAGCACTCTAAACAAAAAGCAAGGGAACTACCGGAACCTGGTAATACAACTCTTATTGTGGGTTGGGTTGCACATATTTATAAAAGAATACCCTTGTCCAATCCATTATCATTTTCTAGTCATTTAATATTACAAAGGGGGTTAAAAAATGGAAAACAATGAAAAAATCACGTTTCGATTTGTAAAAAAAGATGGACAAGAAATTAATTTGGGAAATTTTGCTGATAAACGAAAAATTGTCATTGTCATTAATAATCAGATTACATTTGCACCGAATACAACACAAATTGCCAGTGGAGCCGGACAAAACAGTGCAGCAGGAAGTAATGCAGCAATCGATTCATCGAATACTCGACAGCAAGAAACAGTAGGCGCTGGAGGCGAAGCGATAAATAAAGGAATTAGTGGGGACCAGATTGAACCGCATAAAGTGAAAAAAGAAACCTCGGATGAAGAGGCAGAAGTTGTACTTATCATCAATAATCAAATTAATAAAACCAGTGAGGAACAGGCTAGTGCTACTCAAGTGGCAAGTGGTGGTGGAGATGACAGTGCAGCGGGAACTAACGCTGCCATCGAAAGTTCTAATACTAAACAGCAACATGCAGTTGGAGGCGGAACGGATAGTTTGGCAGTAAACGCAGGTGAAGAAGGCGACCAAATAGAAAAATGTGATTAAAGAAAGAAAAATAATGTGAATTTTAAGGGTTCTCTCAGTTTATCTGAGGGTGTTTTTTATAGAGAAAGATTGATATGTAAGTAGAGGTGGTTATATGTGTTGGTCAATCAAAACGGACCTAGTGAAGCGAAGAAAGTAAGAAAAAACATAAACTACCCATTTATTTATTTTAAAAGAACGCAAAAATTTTCTTGCGTTCTTTTTTTGTTGTTATTTACCTTTTTTTTGACACCCTATCTTCTATAAACCCTTGTTATTACTGACTTTTTTACTTTTCTCTTCTCACTTATATATATAGGGTTAAAAGTTCCGCAAGGAACGGGTCGTATTTTTGAGAAAAACACTCAAAAATCTCCATCCTCAAAATCAAAAAGTTGATTCGTTGATCTTCACCTAAAGGCTAATGCTTTTTCTTTTTTGATTTTGTCCTTGCAAAATTTTTTAGTTTTACATTTTTTATCTTCAAGTTGAACAAGAGAAATATCTAGACCACAAATTAATAAGGTTGATTTGATGTTTTGCAAGTTGGGGTATGACAACCAAAATGTGAGAAAAAGAAGGAATTACCTGTTCACTTAAGCTTCTTCTCCATTATTATCTTGTTCTGTGTCCATAAAAGTAGTAAGAATAGAATCCAATGGTCTTTGGCCACTTGCAACTGCATCTACTTTGTCTACAAATTCTTTTCTAATCAGATATTTTAATGGTTGTTCAACACTATTAAAATATTTAAAAGCTTCTCTTGTCATATCGTCCCATTCCTGATAATAATGCAAGTAATCATCTTCTTTTACGCTTTTTCTTGTTGTACCTTCTTCAATACATTCAAAGCTTACATCGTCGCCTAAAACACCATAATCAGATGTCAATTGTTCGCCAGGCTGAATATCACTTGCAGCCAACTGTAGTTCATATGCAGTCTCCGTACAATTTGGATGAAAACTGTGATTCATATACCTCGCATGATCCCAATTTAAAATGTATCGACCTTCGTTATCTGGATAAGCATATTTATAGATAACCTCTTGACGGGCTTTGTCCAGAGACTCTATATACGCCTCTTCTAAAACCATATCAAGATCATCCGCTATCCATACAATTGTTCCTTTAGGAATAAATTTTGTGGCAACTACTCCAACACCTATTTCTTCACTTATAAAGCGAATCTCAGTATTAGGATGTATCATCTGTTTTGTTCACTCTCCCTTATCAGACTTCTATAGAATATGCATATGTAGATCAGGGAGCATCCTGTATTTTACTTATACAGGGGGCTGTGTAGCAATGGATAAATATTATGCAACTAGTATTAGCGGATACGAAAAATAACTCAGAATGTGTTTTTGACTCTAAAAATATACTTTTTATAAGAATTAGAGCAAACTTATAGGTTAATCATTAGGATTTTTAATTAGTAACGTCCTGTAAGTATTGTTAGCGAATATTGTATTATTAAAAACACCTCTTTTATGTTCGCTAATGCTTATTGCGTGATTTGGTTCCATTGCTATACAGACTCTAAACATCACTCTTTGACCGTTTTTGGGTATAGAAATTTATATTAGTTGTCTTAGCGTATAAAATTTATGAAATGTCGTCAGGTCCCTTATATTGAAATGAGATCGTTAAAGAATTGTTTACATATCTATTTTTTTCATACGGTTAAGTAATAGTCCGTCAGTCTTGTCATTTTCTCCAATAATAAAATCTTTCATATAGTATGATACATATTGACCATAACGGGAAGATGTTTTTCGAAGCAAGTCGTCTACAACATAACAACCTAATGGCAATGAATCGAGTGTTAATGAGGAAAGTGCTCCGTAAATGCCGCATGCAACCTGGAAGTATGTTGCGTTAGTATGGAAGCGTGTATACATAGCATCACTGTTTATTACGTTATATATAAAACGCTCTTTATTGCTATATACAAGAAGAATTCCGATGAGATCGGCACCTGTTAATTCAGCGTCATCGGGAAGAAGTACTTTATGCTCCCAATCCCATAAATCATCTACTGTTTTAAGATTGCTGCGAATTGCATTGGTTGTATGCTCATTGACTCTGTAAAGAAAGCCAACTTCTCCGTCGAACCATTCTCCTAAGCTGACAGCCTCTTCATGGGGCATGAGACAGCCGTAAAATTGAATATCGCCTAATGTTACTTTAAACTCTTGTTGATACACATCCTGATACAGTACAACTGGAATATGTTGTTTCATGAAGAGTGGGTAATTGAGGATTGCTTCGTCAAGGAAGCATTCAGGAGACCATGTTGTGTAAATGGTGTTTTCTTGAGCAAGTTTAGCATTTTTATAAAAGGTAGTGTCATGCTCAACGATATAGCTGGCGATAGGTTGTTCTTCAGGGAATTGCTGCATCAAATGCAGCATCATCCATTGTACAACCCCAGGATTCATACCAGAACCGATGATGCTTGTTATGTTTTGGAAGCGATCCTTATGCTGTGCAAATATACGATACCGTTCGAGTAAACCGAATCGTGCAATTGCTTCATTGTCATCAACTTCAGGACATTCTATAGCGGTGTTAATATAATGTGTGCCAAATTCGTTGCAGTCAGTTAGCATTTTGACGGTATCAGCCCATGAAACGTCTATGACGATGTTTGGTGTTGTTTGTTGTAAATGAGTACGAAATAAGGAGGAGTCGCTTAAATCAAACTCATGTAGAACAAGCTTGTTCTGTAGGGCATTACAAAATCTTGCGTAGTAGGATAATGGTTTTTGGTCGATATCAATTAGATGAATGGTACAATTTTTTATATAAGAATAAATAGGATCTTTTTTATCCTGTGCAGTTTGATTAAGAAGGGCGAGAATAGCTTTGGCAACTCCACCACTGCTTCCGAGTAGGGAAAGAGTAAGTTGAGATTGTGTCATTTCTGTTTTCACCTCCTATTTTATTCTTGTATATTCGATAAAAGGAAAAGTGTTTGTTTATTTATACTAATGTAGCTTTTATATTGTGCAAAATGGATGTATAGGAAAATGAAAATGGTTATATTACACATATGAATACTGTATTTATGTTAGGTTAACATAACGTCTCATTATTGATAGTGGTATTCCTTGAGTAATCCCTTTTATGATGAGGGTTTCTTGTTTGTTTGGAGTAAGGATTGATATGCAGGATTTTATACATTTTGATATAGCAGGGATCCCTGGGATTCTCGCTATTTTATTTTTGCTTTTTTTGCATAAAATTTTTTATAAGTTAAAAAGATTTTGATAATGAGTCGAGAAGTAAGGAGTATCAAATTTAAAAATCGATATTCATTTCGAAATTAATTCGTTTTTAAAATCGATTGTAAAATCAGTTTTGAGTGGATTTCGATTTGAATTAAAATGTTGATATAATAGTGTTTTTGAGTGAAAAAACTCATTCTGTTTTTTAGGAGGAATTAAAATTGGAACTAAAATCGGAAATGTATACACCGAAAATTGTTGCGGATAATTTAGGGATTACTCCCGATTTATTAAAAGTATGGTCAAACGAATTTAATATACAAACTGAGCGAAGCCAGGGAGGACATCGTAGATATTCTAAGGAAAATATTGAAGAATTAAAAGCAATAAGAGAAAAAATACAGGTGCAAAAATGGTCTTATGATCAAGTTCGAGCATGGCGAAATGGAGAACTTGATTTATTTGTTTCGAAAGAAGAAAAATCAGAATTAGAAAAGAAATTGGATAAAGTATTAGAAAATCAGCAATTACAAAATGAGTTCAATCAAGCATTAGTTCAAAAATTACAAGAGATTACAAATGAATTAGTTACTACAAAAGAGCAGTTAGTTAATACTGAGAGAAAATTAACTGAAGTAGAGAGTAAAAATGGTGAATTAGAAATTTTTATAGAACAAAAGTTAGAGGAACGAGATCAGTTATTGCTTGAAAACATTAGAAGTATACAGAAACAAAAACGGAAAGGTTTTTTCGGTTTATTTAAAGATTAATTTATTAATTTTGTAAAGAAAAAGTTCCTTTAGATTTTTCTAAAGGAACTTTTTCTAGGCTTTTTAGATAGATTCATTGTTTATAAATGAAACATAGATCTAGAATGATTTCTTATGTGTTATGGTTTTTGATTTTTAATAAATTGTATCTATTACTTTAATTTCAAAAGAAATTTCTTTAGCAGCTTCTAAAGCTATTTTTTTAGCTTCTGTTTTAAGATAGGATGTTGCTATAACATATCCACATCGATGTCCCATTGATGTAGGTGGTTTTAGGAAAGTTCCCTTTTTAGGTTTTATATAAACTTTTTCGACACCAGGATATTTAGAACTACGATTTTTCCCTGTAACTCGAATTAGTGTTCCTTTAGATTTAACTGTTAGGTAATGAGTGTACACATACTTATAATGTTTTTTATTTAGCGAAGGTTTATTTCCTAACATTAATTGAATAGTCTCTTGTACTAAGTTGATTCCATGTCCAATTTCAATTATGTCATTCATTGCTCCACCTGATATTCTGGGATTTATCTCAATTAATTTCCAAATGTCATTTATTCTTCGAAGTTCTAGATGACAAGCTCCATTTTTCATATTAAAAGCCTGAATAACAGAATTAATTGCATTGAAAAGACTATTATATAGATTATTGTTTACCTGTCCTAGTAAAGAATAACCAGTAACAATAAAGCGTTCAAAAAGTGTAACTTCTTGTTCAATTACTGCTATAATATTAATTTTTCCATTTTGAACTAAAATTTCGACTAAGTATTGAGGGCCATTTACATATTCTTCAAGTAAAATTTCTTCATTAGGTAGTTTTTTTAAAAGACTTTGTATAGATGAAATTAATTGATTTTTATCTTTTACTAATAATACATCTTTTGATCCTGTTGATTTAGGGGATTTTACAATAAGAGGAAATTCCATTTTTTTAGTTTTTTCAAGAAAAGATGATAATGGTTCTGTTGGTTTGTAAATTAAATAATTGAGTGAGATTGGTAAATTTTGAAGTACATTACGAGTTAATATTTTATTTTCCATTTGGTAGATTGCTTGAGTAGATACAACACTTGAGCAAAATTTTTCTGATAAACGTGCAGCTACATAAACAAAAGGATCAATAAAACTAAAGATTCCTTTTATATTCTTCCCTGATTTTTCTAATTTCTTAATTGTTGTAATTATATTATCATAATCGTTTATATCAGTAAAAATCATTTGATGTACATCAGGGAATATAGTGCGTTCTTTAATAAATTTTGTTTTATTAGTTAACAAAACAGTAAAAAAATTAAGTTTTTCCGCTGCTTTGATTGCTTCTCTACTTGATCCAGATTTATTTGTTTCAATAAAAACAATAGTATCCATCTCATGTCACCTTAACCTTAATCATTTTATAAAACCTTAGATTTATTATTTATATAGGTAGAATATTAAAATGAGGTTAAGCTTGTTCTTGATTTTTTGGAAATTGGTTGAATACGGAAGGGTATGAATATATATATAATGAATTTGGTATTTGAGCTGAAAAAGATCTTTAGAAAGAGGGGAAGAGGAACCAATATGACTGTAGTTGGTATGCTTCATCATCGGAAAGATCCGAACATGGTAAATAAAGCATATGCTTATGCTGCTGTAGCAAAAGCTGAAGGTGTAAATTTTTTTTATTTTACTTTAGGGAAAGTAAATATAGAAACTGAAAAGATTTTAGGTAAAATTTATGAAAATGGTAAGTGGATTGAACAAGAATTTTCTTTTCCTGATGTTATTTATAATGCAAGTGTTTATATTAGTGATAACAATCAGCAAATTTATGATTATTTATATGATAGGGTTCCGTTCACAAGTCATTCAATTGGGGATAAATTAAGTGTATATAACAGAATAAAAAAAGGGGAGAAATTTAAGCAATATCTTATTCCTTTTTATGAATTAAATGATGTTGATAATTTTTTTGATATGATTAATCGTTATGAAAAAGTTATTATTAAACCAGTTTCTGGACATCAAGGTAAGGGTATTTTTTTCATTGAAAAACGTGGTATGAATTACAGTTTGAAGGAGCCAGAACAAGTTTTATTGATTAATAAAAAACAATTATTAGACTTTATATCTGATAAAATTCAGGAAAAAGCTTACATTGTTCAACAGTTTATTTCATGTCAAATGAAATCTGGTCATGTTTATGATTTTCGATTGCATGTTCAAAGAAATGGAGAAGGAAATTGGGATATTACTTCAATATTCCCAAGGATAGGTCCATTAGGAAGTATTGTATCAAATATGGCTAGTGGTGGTTATAGTACTTATTTAGATATTTTTTTAAAAACGGAGTTTGATAACGATTGGTATAATATTCAAAGGTATTTAGAGCGATTTGCGGTAAGTTTTTCTAACCATTTTAATTCTTTATATGAAGATGTATTATTTGATGAGTTAGGAATTGATGTCGGGATTGATAAGAACCAAAAACTGTGGTTGTTTGAGGTGAATTGGAGACCAGGTGTACCTAATATATTTAATCTTGAATTAGATATAGCTAGAAACTTAATTCACTATGCTAGATATTTAGCTGATAACTATAAATAAGAAAAGGGAAATAAAAAAATATAGTAATAGAATTTATGGTTTAAAATTATTGTGTTTTTTTGATTTCTTTTTATTTACAGTGTTCTGAATGTATACTTTTGTTGTTGATTTTGATGATATTAGGGAATTTGTTGTGAAGTCAATGTTTAAAGTCATTCGAATGTAAACAAATATTTAAAAGTTTACTTTCAATAATAACAAAAAAGTCCCTTAATAATGCTTAAAGGGACTTTGCTCACACAAATGATCTGTATATCAATTTACCTTTGATATACAGATCATTTGTATGATAATTTCTATAAATAATTGCTAAATAGTTAAACTTACATAAATGCTTTTAAAAGTTCTTGAACTAACGGAAGTGCTCCACCTACGAATTTTAAAACTGCCATTGCGATTTCCATATTATTTCCTCCTCTTTTGTTGATGCTAAGATGTGATGTATCTTTATGCTTTTATTATAGTAAGCGCTTACATTTTTATCAATATATTTTTATATGCAATCTTACATATTAAAAAAAGTAGAACATTGAAATTTAGTGTTTTAAATATGGAAGCAAACTAATATTTAAAAGTTTGTTTATAAATAAGCAAAAGAGTTTGGATTATTTGGGGTTCTTGGTAATAGTAACGATTCTATTTTATTTTTAGTGTGGATTATAGGTGAAAAAGAAAAGGGCAAACCTGAATTCAGATTCTGCCCTTTTCTTTAGTTGGCTATTACAGTTAAGATGATTTACTCTCGACAAACATTGTTTTTTGATATAAAAAACATATGATTTTTACTTTATTAGACTATCAAATGATAGTGAGTGTATACAAGATTTTATGCAAGATTGCATGAATAAGGAAATATAGTATTGGAAAATAAGTCAAGTTTACAGTGAATGAAGAAGATAATGTTTAGAATTTAGGGAGAAGTGGTTACGGGTGTTGGTCAATCAAAACGGATCTAGCGAAGCGAAGGGAGTATTTGACTTGACCAACTACACTACACCCGAACCCTCTTGGCACTGAACAAACCACTGTTTGTTCCTGCCTACCGGCGAGGGAGCCCCTCAGGGAATGAGGGGTTGGGGAGTTGGATAAAGGGGGTCTGGGGAAGAGTTCCCCAGTGGGTTTGGGCAATGCCCAAGGTTTGTTTTTGCCGTGCTTAAGAACGGCTCGGCAAAGCTGAAAAGCGTCGCAGACCCCTATCGATTTTGATGCATTAGCGTCAAAATACATATAGGGTTACGTTAATTGACACAATTTCGTCGCCTTGCTAGACTTATTGTATCAATTAATTTAGAGAAAGTGGTGGCACTTTATGTTGTTCTCTATCTCATTTAATCAATCTCACCAAAGTTCATTAAGCCATAATAACAGAGAAAACATTCATGGGAATCCTGGCATAGATCCATCCAGGTTAGAAGAGAATATCTACTTTGTTCAAAAGGACATCCGAAGTGTATACAAGGATGTCTTTCAAGAAGTAGTAGATAAGTATAACGAGAAACAAAAACGCAATGATCGCAAAATTAAGGATTATTATGACAAGATAAAAAAAGATACAAAGACACATGAGCAACGAGAATTGGTTGTAGCGGCTGGAGAGGGTAAAGATGACCCAAAGTATAGAGAAGCTAAAAAAGAAGCGTTAAAACAGTATGCGGAGGCGTTTCAAGGGCGAAATCCAAATCTAGCAGTCTATAACATGGTTTTACATGATGATGAAGCAAATCCCCATTTACATATTAACTATGTACCGAATTTCGAAAGTAGTCGAGGATTAACGAGGCGTGTCGGAATGGATAGAGCCTTGCAACAACAAGGCGTACAAGGAAAAGGAACGGAGCTAATTGCGAATTGGAGACAATTAGAAACGGCTTATATTGAATCTTTGGCTAAAGAACAAATTCCAAATTTTGAACGTGCCAATGTGGGTTCCCATAAATATATGAAAGTCCGTCAATACAAGGAATATGCTGAAGCAGTTTCTAATATTGAGAATCAATTTATGGAGCTAAGTAAGCAATTGCCTAATAATAAAATTACGTTAAAGACCAAAAAGAAAGAGATTAAGACAGAGGTAAAACCAAAATTAATTGGTAAACCTGAAATCATAGAAAAGGAGACAGGTAATTATGTTTTTTCTCCAAAGCAACTCGAAAAAATAGAGGAATTGATAACCGCAGCAGTCACTGTAAAAACAGATTATGAGCGTTTGCAGAATACGGATTTGGTAAAAGAAAATAAGGAATTGAATCGTCAAGTTGATAGTTTGCATGACTCTTTAAAAGAATCCCAAAAGATAAATTTGAAGTTAAAAGAGGAGAATAGAAAATTAAATACTGAAATAGGCTCATTAAAAACTCATATAAAGGATTTGAAGGAGAATATAAGAGTTTTGTATGAACAGACGAAAAAAGCTTTTAAAGAGAAATTTAAGGTGTTTAGAGGGATTATTAAAAATGAATTGGATAGCAAGGGAATAGATAATCAATTTGAACGTGAACATAAGAGAGAAATAAGCAAACATCGGGATTTTGATAGAGAAAGATAGGATTATGATGAAAGCATTGAATTGTATGAGTTTGAAGAAGAAAAAGAGGATTGAATGTTGTGTTTTTGCAAGAGATGGAAAGCTTTAACAAGGTGTTTCATGTTATTATAAAGAAAGACGTATAAACGAGAAAAACCGCCCATGCTTTGGACGGCAGGCGGTTTTTCTTAATAAGGTTGGAATCAACCAATATATATTCTATATACATTCTAACATATAAAAGTTGATTCCTTCCACTAAGGGAGAGAATTATTTTATGACAAAAGTTGTAGATTTTGGACAAGCTGAAAAAAAAGCGAAAATAAGAGATAGCAAGATTGATAGTATTTATGACCAATTGCAAACTGGTGGTTATTCAGAAGAAGAAAGAGCTATGCTTTTACAGATGTTAAGTAAAATGTCTGGTGGGGAAGAATATTTCATAGGTAAAAAGAAAAAACCTACAGATCGGGTGAGATTTGTGCAAATTATAATGGATAATATAGATTATCTGATTGAAATAGGTTATTTAAGCAGTAAGGAAGAAGCTTTTTTATTCAAATTAACTTCATCTGTAGAATTTAAAACCAATGTTCTTGTAGAACGTGAGACAAATAATCCAGCATCACCTACATATTTAGCTGAAAAGTTTAAAATGACTCGTCAAAGTATTTCTAGTGTTATGAATGGTTTATTAAAAAAGGGAGTATTAGCAGTTGCACAATCAGGTGTTACAACTGAAGATGGACGAGTTTGTACTAGTCGTACATGGTTTGTAAATCCAAATGTTATGTGTTGCTCTCCTAAAGATGGAATAGACAAAGCAACTCAACATATTTTTAGGGATTCATTAAGAAATTTTAAAGTTGAAGATCAAGGAAAGAAAAAACATAAATTACCCATTTATTTATTTTAAAAGAATGCAAAAATTTTCTTGCATTCTTTTTTTTGTTTTTATTTACCTTTTTTTAGGTGTCACTTTTTTTTGACACTGGTGTCACTTTTTTTTGACACCCTATCTTCTATAAAACCTTGATATTACTGACTTTCTTTACTTTGCTCTTCTCACTCTTATATATAGGGCTAAAAGTTCCGCAAGGAACGGGTTGTATTTTTGAGAAAACCACTCAAAAATCTCCACCCTCAGAATCAAAAAAGTCGGTTCGTTTATCCTCACCTAAAGGCTATCGCCTTTTCTTTTTGATTCTTGTCCTTGCAAAACTTTTTTCGGCGGGTTTTTAGTTTTCGCCAAGCCGAACAGACCAAAAACAGGGTTAAGTTGCTCGACTTGGATTAGCAATTATACCCGCCGAACCGCTAGTTCTATCGATTTAAATAATGAGCTTATTCCATATTCAGTTACGTTAAGTTCCTGGGGGTGTAGCCCCCAGACCCCCAGCCAGCCCCCAACCCAAAAACAGGGGGAAATAGCATGATAAAACATTTTTACACCTTAGAATCACGTTATTATAAAGAAATTTGGTAGTCTTTAATTAGCCTTTAACTTAACCTCAAACTTAAGGGAGATGTATAAATGAACATTGGTAGACAAATACAATATTTTCGTAAACGGGATAATATGTCCCAAGAGAAGTTAGCAGAAAAAATTCATGTTTCCAGACAATCTATTTCTAACTGGGAAAATGAAAGGAACTATCCAGATATTCATAATTTATTAATGATGAGTATTCTCTTTAATGTCTCCCTGGATGATTTAGTTAAAGGAGATGTAAAGATCATGAAAGAAGAACTTCAAAAATCAACTTTCTTTAAGTGGAGTTACATCATGTTAGCATCAATGATTATACTTCCTATTTCTATTGCACCTGTATTTTACTTTTTTGGTTATTATGGTCTTATAATACCTTTGGTACTTACGATTTTACTTATGTTTTCATCACAGCAAGTTGAAAACATAAAAAAAGAGCATAATTTAAAAACTTATCGTCAAATAGTTGATTTTATAGAGGGAAAACCTGTAAGTGAAGTAAGGCCTACTATAAAAGACAAATTATTAAAAATAGGTTTGATGCTTGCAAGTGCTTTAATTAGTTATAGTTTGATTTATTTAGGATTAAGTGTATTTGAAAGATAACTTAGAAAATTATTAAAATTCCTCTGGATTGCTTAACTGGAGGACTTTTGTGTTTACATAATTTTCGAAGTAGGAAGTGAGAAGCATCAATTCAAATCCAGTTATCATTGTTCTAATGTAACTAATAGGGGCACGACAACGATTACTATTTTTGGGGGCCACTCATTATTTTAAGTAACAGAATTAAAGTTCTGTTAACTTTTCTCTAAATAAGGCTTGCTGATGTCTCATATGACTTATCTCAAAATTTTTATCGTTGTTAAATGCTCTATTTTTAACGCTGCAGACAGTTTAGCGTTGTAAATCCGCACTTTCGGGACTGGACCCCTAATAGTCTTTTTAAGCCAGTTTACAAAGGAGTAAAAGTACATTCTTCCTTTTCAGGGGTGGTTATGCTTAATGCCCAATCACCAATAGCACCCGAATCGAGAGCGAAGCTATCTAATACGAAAAGACTCCAAGTGCCATTCGGATTCATTCCGTTAAAATTGCTAAGCGCAACGCTTGGTGAAGTAGGAGGAGCCGGACCCGGAAAGTTTTGGATTCCAAAAAAATCTGTTGGCTTAAAGGTACCGGAAACAATTTGTTGGAGTCTCGGAAGAAAACTTGTTGCGTTGTCATCAAATGTCAATGTCACATTGATATTACTCATGAAACCTGCAAAAGACATCAGAATAGTATTGGTTACCCCATCCGGTCCAACAAGTAATATATTTAATTCACCAGGGGTAAGATGTGAAAAATCGAAAAGTGTCACCGTTACCTTAGCAATGGTACCAGTCAAGCCTGAAACGGTTGTAGTAGATGGATAAGGAGTTGCTGGACCTACTTCATTGATTATGATTTGTTCCCCATTAAAAAAATTAAATGTACCGCTAGGAAATCGCATGCAAACTGATTCAAAAGGACAACAATTACCTGATGGTCCTTGAGGCCCTGTTTCTCCCTGAGGTCCAGTAATTCCTTGAGGTCCAGTAATTCCCTGAGGTCCAGTAATTCCTTGAGGTCCAGTAATTCCTTGAGGTCCAGTAATTCCCTGAGGTCCAGTAATTCCTTGAGGTCCAGTAATTCCCTGAGGTCCAGTAATTCCTTGAGGCCCAGTAGGTCCTTGAGGTCCAGTAACTCCTTGTGGTCCAGTTGGAAAAGTAAAAGGTGGAATTGGTGATAGTGTTGGTCCTATAAGGTTAGGATCTAATGCACAAGCGAATAAAAATTCTTCTGGATTTAAACCCTTTGAATGATTTTTATTTGACATATATATTCACCTCCAAAAAAAATTTATCTTAATTAATAAATGCGTAATACATATAAAATGATAATAATAATGGAGAAAATGTCATCCAAATTGTAAACAAACTATTCTCAAAGGAACGATGTATATTGTATACATATGAGGTTAACATAACGCACAATTATCGGTAGCAAGGTTTTACTAGAATTCTTGTATTTATAGGGGGTTTGTTTTTACTCTATGTAAAATCAATATAAAGTATTTTATACATGGTTGATTTAGCAGGGATTCTAGGGATCCCCGCTATTCTTTTTTTGCATAAAATCTTGTATATAGAAAAAAGATTTTGATGTGGGTATTAAGATGTAATGAGTATTCAATTTTAAAATTGAGGTGTGTTCCTAAGAGTGGATCTGTAATACGAACTATACAAATTAATCATGTGAAGATTATGAGAGTTAAGAATTTGAAAAAAGTGATACGTGAATTATTAGGAAAAAGGGTATATCATTGCTATAGCGAATATATTTTTGAGGTGAGACGCTATGAAGACGTTATATAGTCCTGGCGACGTGGCAGAGCAATTAGGTATCCAATCTAGTACATTACGTAAGTATGCTGATGTATTAGAAAAAGAGGGTTATACTTTCATAAAGAATGAACGTGGGCATAGGAAGTATAGAGAAAGTGATGTAATGGTTTTTCGTAAGGTTATTAACTTAAAGAACGACACAAACATGACATTAGAAAACGCCACAAAACAAATAGTATCATGGCATCAAGGCGTTGAGGTGTTGCCATTAGAGCGACAAGAAATTGAGCGCTATGAAGAACCAGATTTCAACGCTACGACGCTACAGACGATGCTTCAAGATCAAAATGCGGTCATTGAAAAGCAAAATGAATTACTACAAGAATTAAACAAACGTTTAGTTGAACAAGACCATCGATTTGCACAAAGAGAATCAGAGTTATTGAGCGCTATACAAACGATACAGGAATCCCAAATGTTTATAGCGACGAATACTAGCGAAGACGTAGCGAAGAATCAGGGACGCGATGAAATGCTCATGCAAACAATAAGGGAAGTCCAGGAAGTTAAGAAGATGATTGCAGCAAATAAAGATAAGAAATGGTATGAGTTTTGGAAATAATTTTTTAGAATTTGATTAATTATTTTTCGCCACTTCTAAAAAATATAGAAAAACGAATATAAAAGGTAAAGCTTAGAGTCATATGAGAACCCTGAGCTTTTTTGGATACTACTGATAATCTGGTTTTATGTGAACTAAATCTTAGGAAGAAGGAATTGAAAATGAATAAGAAATGTCCTAATTGTGGTTTTAGAGAAATTAGGCAAGATTTATTAGATGTCCAAGCATGTTTAAGACTTATTAGTACGGATAATCTTTTCAATCAATTTTCAAGTGTGATTGCTGATGTTTGCACAGAGTGTGGTAACATTTTATCTATGAAAGCAGAACATCCAGAGTATTTTAAAGTAGATAAATGAAAATTACTGATAATACAGATTATGTGAACGGACTGCTGATAAGTGATGTTATGTAAATTTCATAAAAATAAGATATATAATATAAAAATAATGATTAACTGAGGTGAGAGTATGGAAAATATATGTGAAATTCCCATATTAGAAACAAAGCGTCTTTTATTAAAAAAACTAGATTTTCATGATTTAGATGATTTATTTGAAGTCTATTCGGATCCTCAAACAACTACATATGTACCTCGAGAGGTACACAAAAATAAAGATGAAACTCGTATTTTTTTAGAAAACACGATAGAAACAGCTAAGAAAGGTAAGTCCTTCACATGGTCTATTATCTTTAAGGATGATCAGAAAGCTATTGGAACCTGTGGCATTTGGAAATTATTATATGGTAGCGCTTCTTTAGGAGCTGTTATTAACCCACTGTATTGGGGAAAAGGAGTTATCGTCGAAGCTTTAGAAGAACTAATAAAGTTTGGCTTTCAAGAATTAGATTTAAATCGTATTGAAGGAAGATGTGACGTAAGAAATACAGCATCTGAAAGAGTTATGCAAAAGCTAAAAATGACATATGAAGGAACATTGAGACAAAGTGTAATAATCAATGGTATGTATTGCGATTCTAAGGTATATTCTCTTTTAAAACATGAATATGATAACTTTCGATAACAGAACTTATGTAAAAAGCTAGCATATATCTAGCTTTTTCTTTTTTGTTCATGAATGTTCTAACCTTTTTATTTATAGTCTTTTGAATGTATACTTTTGTTGTGTATTTTGAGGATATCAAGAGAATTGTTGAGAAATCAATATTTAAGGGGAAATGAAAGTAAACAAATATTTAAAAGTTTACTTTCAATAATAACAAAAAAGTCCCTTAATAATGCTTAAAGGGACTTTGCTCACACAAATGATCTGTATATCAATTTACCTTTGATATACAGATCATTTGTATGATAATTTCTATAAATAATTGCTAAATAGTTAAACTTACATAAATGCTTTTAAAAGTTCTTGAACTAACGGAAGTGCTCCACCTACGAATTTTAAAACTGCCATTGCGATTTCCATATTATTTCCTCCTCTTTTGTTGATGCTAAGATGTGATGTATCTTTATGCTTTTATTATAGTAAGCGCTTACATTTTTATCAATATATTTTTATATGCAATCTTACATATTAAAAAAAGTAGAACATTGAAATTTAGTGTTTTAAATATGGAAGCAAACTAATATTTAAAAGTTTATTTATAAATAAGCAAAAGAGTTTGGATTATTTGGGGTTCTTGGTAATAGTAACGATTCTATTTTATTTTTAGTGTGGATTATAGGTGAAAAAGAAAAGGGCAGAACCTGAATTCAGATTCTGCCCTTTTCTTTAGTTGGCTATTACAGTTAAGATGATTTACTCTCGACAAACATTGTTTTTTGATATAAAAAACATATGATTTTTACTTTATTAGACTATCAAATGATAGTGAGTGTATACAAGATTTTATGCAAGATTGCATGAATAAGGAAATATAGTATTGGAAAATAAGTCAAGTTTACAGTGAATGAAGAAGATAATGTTTAGAATTTAGGGAGAAGTGGTTACGGGTGTTGGTCAATCAAAACGGATCTAGCGAAGCGAAGGGAGTATTTGACTTGACCAACTACACTACACCCGAACCCTCTTGGCACTGAACAAACCACTGTTTGTTCCTGCCTACCGGCGAGGGAGCCCCTCAGGGAATGAGGGGTTGGGGAGTTGGATAAAGGGGGTCTGGGGAAGAGTTCCCCAGTGGGTTTGGGCAATGCCCAAGGTTTGTTTTTGCCGTGCTTAAGAACGGCTCGGCAAAGCTGAAAAGCGTCGCAGACCCCTATCGATTTTGATGCATTAGCGTCAAAATACATATAGGGTTACGTTAATTGACACAATTTCGTCGCCTTGCTAGACTTATTGTATCAATTAATTTAGAGAAAGTGGTGGCACTTTATGTTGTTCTCTATCTCATTTAATCAATCTCACCAAAGTTCATTAAGCCATAATAACAGAGAAAACATTCATGGGAATCCTGGCATAGATCCATCCAGGTTAGAAGAGAATATCTACTTTGTTCAAAAGGACATCCGAAGTGTATACAAGGATGTCTTTCAAGAAGTAGTAGATAAGTATAACGAGAAACAAAAACGCAATGATCGCAAAATTAAGGATTATTATGACAAGATAAAAAAAGATACAAAGACACATGAGCAACGAGAATTGGTTGTAGCGGTTGGAGAGGGTAAAGATGACCCAAAGTATAGAGAAGCTAAAAAAGAAGCGTTAAAACAGTATGCGGAGGCGTTTCAAGGGCGAAATCCAAATCTAGCAGTCTATAACATGGTTTTACATGATGATGAAGCAAATCCCCATTTACATATTAACTATGTACCGAATTTCGAAAGTAGTCGAGGATTAACGAGGCGTGTCGGAATGGATAGAGCCTTGCAACAACAAGGCGTAAAAGGAAAAGGGATGGAGTTAATTGCAAATTGGAGACAATCAGAAACGGCTTATATTGAATCTTTGGCTAAAGAACAAATTCCAGAATTTGAACGAGCGAATGTAGGTTCACATAAGTACATGAAAGTCCGTCAATACAAGGAATATGCTGAAATGAAATCAACTGTTGAGAATGAAATATATGAAAAAGAAATGCAGTTAGAAGTTTTTGACCATCATATGAAACATGCTGAAGAAAAAGTAAATGAATTACAGATAGTGAAAACACATGTAGTTGATAAATATAAAGAGTTAGAAGAAGTGGAACAACAAGTAAAAAGTGAAAGTGAAAAGTTACAGCTGATTAGTCAGCGATATATAGAGTTAGAAAAAAAGGTGAAACAGCAGCAAAAAGAATTGGATAGTGTTGCGGATCAAGTACCAAATGAACCTATTAAAATTCCATTTTTGCGTAAAGAAGTAATAACAGAAGTACAGGATAAAATGTTTGGAAAAGCTGAAATCACGAAGAAACAGACAAGAAATTATGTGTTATCACCAGAACAATATCAAGAATTAACAAAACAAGTGAATGCAGCGGTTACTATCAAAAAAGATTATGAGCGTTTGAAAAAAACAGATTTTGTGAAAGAGAATGAAAGTTTAAAAGTACATGCGGAGGGGTGGATGGAAGGAAATCGAATATTGAAACAAGAAAAAAGTCAGTTACAAAAAGAAGTTGGTGTATTAAATAGTGAAATAAACTCGTTAAAGGCTCATATAGAGGGTTTGCAAGCAAATATAAGGGTTTTATATGAACAAACAAAAAAAGTGTTTAAAGAGAAATTTAAGGCGTTTAGAGGGATTATTAAAAATGAGTTGGATATGAAAGGTGTAGATAACCAATTTGAACAGGAACATAAGAAAGGAATTAATAAACATCGAGGTTTTGATATGGAACGGTAAAAAAATAGGGAAACTTTGTTTTTATCTTTAAGGTTATTGAAAACATGATAGAATGAAAAAAAGAGCCATGCTCCAACATGGCTCTTTTCAAAGGGTATTCAACGAAAATACCTAAAATTTAAATGTCTGGTTATAGATTATCA
>NZ_JMQC01000008.1:2612500-2627500 GCF_000746925.1 Bacillus clarus | reverse complement strand
AAGATGATAATACCGTTATGGTACATATTAGAAAGCTTAGAAAGAAAATAGAAATCGATCCTTCCAATCCAAAATTCATTCAAACTGTATGGGGAATTGGTTATAAGTTTGTAGGTGAAAAACTTGAAGACTGATAAGATCCTCTTTCTTATTTCATTACAACTTATCATTTGCGGGCTTTTAAATATAAACATAGGCCACGAAATAAAAGTATCTTTATTTATTACTCTTATCTTAATCACAATATATCTTTTCTTTTCAAGAATACATTTTATTCAAAGCCGCAAATCAATGGCCACTAAATTAAGTCGTGCACTTACAGGGAATTTACAAACGAGATTATTCACAAACAATGACCGTTCATTAAATAACATCGTGTTTTCAATAAACGAATTAATAGCTGAATTAGAAAAGGTTCAGATTGAGGCGAAAAAATCCGAGGAATCGAGAAAACAACTTTTATCTAGTATCTCACATGATATCCGAACACCACTCACTTCTATTATTGGATATATTGATGCTTTAAAAGATGACGTCGCTGCTTCTGAAATAGAAAAGCAAGAATATGTTGAAATACTTTATAAGAAATCAAACAATTTAAAACATCTAGTTGATGAAATATTCAATATGGCAAAGCTGGATGCTAACGAATTCCCATTAAAAGAAGAAGAACTCGACTTTTCTGAGATTACTAGAGAAGTGTTAATCGAGTTTTTGCCTGAGCTATCAAAACATAATATCGAACTACAAGTTCTCATACCAGAATCTATTTGTCCTATTATTGCAGACCACCTTAGCCTTATACGGGTTATAGGTAATTTAATGAAAAATGCTATTCATTACGGAAAAGATGGGAAAACGGTAGGGGTCGAACTACTAGAAACCGATACAGAATACGAACTTCTTATTTGGGACAAAGGACCTGGTATTCCAAAACACGATTTACAAAACGTATTTGAGCGGATGTACCGAAGTGAACAATCAAGAAACCCCTCTTATGGTGGTAGTGGCCTAGGACTCTCTATTTCTAAAGCGCTCGTTGAAAAAAATAGTGGACATATATGGGTTGACAGTGTTCCATGGGAACGAACTACTTTTGGCTTTTCCATCCCAAAATACACTACTTTTAAGAAATAGTTAAGAAATGATTAATATGCAGTTAAACCCTCCTTTTTATTATGGAATTAAGAACTTATAGAAAGTAGGTGTCTCCTATAAATACAATTATAAAAACGACAAACCTTACTAAAATGTATGGCACTCAAAAATCAGTAGATAATCTAAATATCAATGTCCAGCAAGGAGAAATTTATGGATTCATAGGACGTAACGGTGCTGGGAAAACAACTACAATTCGTATGCTGCTCAGCCTTATAAAACCTACAAGCGGAAATATCGAAATATTCGGAGAGGATTTATTTCAAAATCAAAAAGACATTTTAAGAAGAATTGGTTCTATCGTTGAAGTTCCAGGGTTTTATGAAAACTTAACTGCACGAGAGAACTTATTAATTAATGCAAAGATACTCGGAGTTCACAAGAAAAATGCAATTGAAGAAGCATTAGAAATTGTAGGCTTGCAGCACGAAACAAAAAAGCTAGTTGGAAAATATTCTTTAGGAATGAAGCAGCGCTTAGGAATTGCACGCGCTCTTCTCCATTACCCTGAACTACTCATACTAGATGAACCAACTAATGGACTAGATCCAATTGGTATTAAAGAAATGCGAAAACTCATTAAAACGTTAGCTCAAGAAAGAAACATAACAATACTCATTTCTAGTCACATATTAGCTGAGGTGGAACAACTAGTTGATCGGATGGGAATTATCCATGAAGGAAGATTATTAGAAGAGGTTTCTCTTGATACACTGCGTAAAGCAAACCGTAAGTATATAGAATTCCAAGTGAATAATGACAATACAGCTGCAATGCTATTAGAAAAACATTTTCAAATTTTTGATTACGAGGTACACGATGAAGGAAATATTCGCGTTTACTCTCATTTTGGTCAGCAAGGACACATTAACAGAACATTTGTTCTCAATGATGTTGAAGTATTAAAGATTATGATGAGCGAAGACAGATTAGAAGATTATTTCACCAAACTAGTTGGAGGTGGAACAATTGGTTAATCTACTCTATACAGAACTATTAAAGTTAAAGCGCTCTAATATGTTTTTGATTAGTATTATCGGGGCAGGTGTCGCGCCTTTTCTAGTAGTTGTAGCATCTTATATACATATAAAAACAAAGCAGCCTACTCCAACTATTTTATTTAATCAATTGTTCACTGAAGTTAATTTGTATACAACTTTAGTTATCGGATTCCCATTATACGGCGTCGTCATCGCCTATTTATTTAACCGTGAATACACAGAAGATACATTGAAAAATTTGCTAACAATTCCTGTATCCCGTATTAACTTTCTTATAAGCAAATTTATTCTTTTATTCCTTTGGATTATAATGCTAACTTTAGTCGCCTGGGCACTAACTGTATTATTAGGGCTATTAGGCAACTTCCCTGGATTTAGCAGCACCTTGCTTTTAGAATCTTTCTTGAAATTTTTAATATGCGGTGGACTTCTCTTTCTTTTGTCTTCACTTATTGTACTATTAACTCTTGTAATGAAGACCTATGTACCGCCTATTATATTAACAATCATTATAACGATGACTAACCTTATGCTCGTAAATTCAAAACATAAAGACCTATTTCCATGGTCTGCTACTCTAGATATAGCGAATAACGAATTACAACCGACTTATCCACCCGAGTATTCTTATATCATCATCGCGGTAACAGCCATTCTCGGTTTTACTGCAACACTATTCTATTTTAAAAGGGTAGATATTCATTAATTTATAGGAGTGAATTTATGAACGATATCATTATTGCCTTCATACTTGGTATTGTAGAAGGATTAGCTGAATTTTTACCTATCTCTTCTACTGGCCACCTTATATTAGTCGGACATTTATTAGGTTTTGAAGGGGAAAGAGCAAAAACGTTTGAAATTGTCATACAGTTAGGAGCGATTTTAGCTATCGCTATTTTATATCATAAACGCCTTGTTTCTTTATGTAATATTAAACCTCTTCTACGGAAAGAGAAAAAATTCAACGCATTACATGTATTTCTCGGTGTATTTCCAGCAGTAGTTGCTGGTTTACTATTACATGATGTTATTAAAACATACTTATTTCAGCCATATACTGTCGTTATCGGACTTATAGCAGGAGCAACCCTTATGATCTTTGCAGAAGCAAAAAAAACAAAGGCGACCGCCTTTTCACTAGATGATTTAACATACCGTCAAGCATTAGCAATTGGATTATTTCAATGCTTAGCAGTATATCCTGGCTTCTCAAGAGCTGGCTCTACTATTTCTGGAGGGCTATTAGCAAAAGTCAATTATAAGGCTGCATCTGAGTTCTCTTTTCTCATCGCCCTTCCTGTAATGGTCGGAGCTACAGGATTAGACTTATTAAAAAGTTGGAAATATTTAAGTGTAGATGATATTCCTATGTTTGCCGTAGGATTCATTACTTCTTTTATTGTAGCAATGCTAGCGGTAGTAACTTTCCTAAAGCTTTTAGAAAAGATAGGTTTAAAACCTTTTGCATACTATCGTATTTTGTTGGCTATCTTATTTACGCTTTTCGTATTGCTATAGATTCATATAAGTCACATATTATTAAACCGATATTCAAATTGGAATATCGGTTTTTTATCTATTTCACCTCTAGTATTACTCACTTCAATATGGCATAGTGGTAATAAACCAACATCAATAATCCGAATATTCTTTAAGCTATCCATTAAGATATGCAAGGTTACAAGCTATACTTGAAGTCCGAACCTAGTAATAGCATTTCTTCTTTAAACACATATACTGGATTGAAAATATGCAACTCAATTGATTGAGTGTACCCATCACACCTACACAGAATAAACGTTCTTTCGATTTGTAATATATCACTTCTTCTTTGTATATAAGTAATCCTTCTATAATGTTTTTCACTTGTACTTAACTTCTCTACAAAAGGCCCCTAATTATAATATTTAAGGAGGTTTATCCTATGCCTATATACAAACAACTGCAAGTTTTAACGCTAGAAGAGCAAATTGAGTTACTAACAAAGCATTTAGTTTCATTTAATAGTATTAACGGTACCAGCGGCGAGGTTAGTATTATAGATGAACTATATAGCATTTTAAAAAGCTTTCCTTATTTTCAAAAACACCCTGAACACGTATGGATTCAACATGTACCTCATGATCCAATAGGTAGAAAAAATGTATTTGCATTTGTAAAAGGGAAAAACAATTCCCCCTCTACTATTATTTATCATTCACACTTAGATACAGTCGGTATTGAAGATTTCGGATCGTTAAAAGAACATGCTTTCTCTCCCGAAACACTCGAACGATATTTTCAAACCTACAAAGGTGATATAAATGTTCAAACTGACGCAAATTCTGGAGATTGGTTGTTCGGCCGTGGTTCTCTTGATATGAAAAGTGGGGCTGCTATTCATCTAGCTAATATACTATACTTCTCGGAACATATTCATTTACTAGACGGAAACCTACTCCTCTTATTCAATGGAGATGAAGAAGGCGAACATCGTGGTATTATCTCTGCCTTAACCGAACTTGAAAGACTAAAGCAAGAAAAACAATTACAGTATCGTTTGGCTATTAATAATGATTTCATAACACCTTTATATGACGGAGATACTCAGCGCTACATTTATACAGGAACTGCAGGCAAACTTCTTCCTTGTTTCTATATTTACGGAAGGGAAGTACATGTAGGTGATACATTGTCGGGTATTGATCCTAATTTTATTGCAGCCCAAATCACAAATAGGCTACATAACAACTATAAACTAACTGAATTTATTCCCGATGAACTCGTTCTTCCTCCAACTTGTTTATATCAGCGTGATAATAAAGAGAAGTATACTGTTCAAACAGCAACAAGTAGCCAATTATACTTTAATTACTTTATTTATGAAGCTACACCAAAAAAGGTTCTTTCCCGACTATTAGAAGAAACGAGTAAAGCCTGTAAAGAAGCTGAACACTATTTACAAGAGCAGTTCGAACATTACTTACTCATAACAGGTCTTCCCACTCGAAAACTTTCTTGGGAAATTGATGTAATAAGCTATGCAGACTATATAAAAAAATTAAGGAATCTAGACATTAACCCAGACATTGTTATTCAAGAGGTTATACGAGAAAGTAATACACAAGATTTGCGAGAACTATATTTTGAAATTATCGCTGCTCTTCAACAGCTAGATCCAGAAAAGAAAGCACGTGTTATTATCTTTTTCGCTCCACCATTTTTACCACATAACTACTTAAAACAAATAAATGAAGGAAATAACCTATTACAAAGTACGATCCAGTCCATATTGAAGAATATGCAGACCGAGACAGGAGAACAATTTGTATTAAAAAAATTCTTTCCTTATTTAGCAGATGGTAGCTTTTTGTCTATTCACGAAACCGACGAAGAGTTAAAACCATTATTAAAAAACTTCCCTAAATGGGAACAACTATATCCATTACCGTACGACACAATCCGAAAATTAAACATCCCATCTATTAATATGGGTGTCTACGGGAAAGATGGCCATAAATGGACAGAACGTGTTTACAAACCATATTCATTCCGCATATTACCTTTATTAATTCGCAACACAACGATACAAATTTTAAATGAGTACAAAGCCATTACAAATAAGCAAATTGCCCAGGGATTATAAAGAGAATTAATATTAACTAAAGTGAGGTAACGATACAAATGAATCCATTAGCACAAATATATTGGGATACTTATTGGGTGGACAATGAAAAGCCGAAATCTGTTACAGCTTGGCAATTCGGTGATTCTCCTGATTATCTCGCACAGTTAGTAATTGACGGTGTAAAAACAGCAACATGCTCCGGTTACATTTTTTATGAATTAGAAAATGAACCGCTACCGACGACTAATGATTATAGTATTATACTCAATAGTCAGGATGAACCTGTAGCTATTATTAAGACAATAGAAGTAACTGTAACACCAATGAATGAAGTAAGCGAAGAATTCGCTATCGCTGAAGGCGAAGGAGATCGTACTTATAATTACTGGAGAGACACCCATGTTCGGTTCTTTACAAAGGAACTAAAGGAGCTTGGTCTTAGTTTTTCTGAAGATATGCTACTCGTTTGCGAATGTTTTGAGCTTATTGATGTGAAAAATAAAGCGGAATTATAATAAACAGAGATTTACCGAAAGTTCATGTTGCGTTAACATACTTACTTTTAAAACAAATAAACTTGTTATTTATAACTCAAGAAATCCACAGATAACGAGCTTATTTTATAAAACACAAAAAAGACGAGTCATTCTGACTCGTCTTAAAGTTGCTTGGCGACGTCCTACTCTCACAGGGACAAGGTCCCAACTACCATCGGCGCTAGAGAGCTTAACTTCCGTGTTCGGTATGGGAACGGGTGTGACCTCTCTGCCATCATCACCAAACTAATGAAGGCATATTCCTTCAAAACTAGATAACATTTGCTACATATTATATGGTTAGGTCCTCGATCTATTAGTATTCGTCAGCTCCACATGTCACCATGCTTCCACCTCGAACCTATCAACCTGATCATCTTTCAGGGATCTTACTAGCTTACGCTATGGGAAATCTCATCTTGAGGGGGGGCTTCATGCTTAGATGCTTTCAGCACTTATCCCTTCCGCACATAGCTACCCAGCTATGCCCTTGGCAGAACAACTGGTACACCAGCGGTGCGTCCATCCCGGTCCTCTCGTACTAAGGACAGCTCCTCTCAAATTTCCTACGCCCACGACGGATAGGGACCGAACTGTCTCACGACGTTCTGAACCCAGCTCGCGTACCGCTTAATGGGCGAACAGCCCAACCCTTGGGACCGACTACAGCCCCAGGATGCGATGAGCCGACATCGAGGTGCCAAACCTCCCCGTCGATGTGGACTCTTGGGGGAGATAAGCCTGTTATCCCCGGGGTAGCTTTTATCCGTTGAGCGATGGCCCTTCCATGCGGAACCACCGGATCACTAAGCCCGACTTTCGTCCCTGCTCGACTTGTAGGTCTCGCAGTCAAGCTCCCTTATGCCTTTGCACTCTACGAATGATTTCCAACCATTCTGAGGGAACCTTTGGGCGCCTCCGTTACACTTTAGGAGGCGACCGCCCCAGTCAAACTGCCCACCTGACACTGTCTCCCGGGTCGATAAGACCCGTAGGTTAGAATTTCAATACAGTCAGGGCGGTATCCCACCAGCGCCTCCACCGAAGCTAGCGCTCCGGTTTCAAAGGCTCCCGCCTATCCTGTACAAACTGTACCAAAATTCAATATCAGGCTACAGTAAAGCTCCACGGGGTCTTTCCGTCCTGTCGCGGGTAACCTGCATCTTCACAGGTACTATAATTTCACCGAGTCTCTGGTTGAGACAGTGCCCAAATCGTTACACCTTTCGTGCGGGTCGGAACTTACCCGACAAGGAATTTCGCTACCTTAGGACCGTTATAGTTACGGCCGCCGTTTACTGGGGCTTCAGTTCAGAGCTTCGCTTACGCTAACCCCTCTCCTTAACCTTCCAGCACCGGGCAGGTGTCAGCCCCTATACTTCGCCTTACGGCTTCGCAGAGACCTGTGTTTTTGCTAAACAGTCGCTTGGGCCTATTCACTGCGGCTTTCCGTTAAGAAAGCACCCCTTCTCCCGAAGTTACGGGGTCATTTTGCCGAGTTCCTTAACCAGAGTTCTCTCGCACACCTTAGGATTCTCTCCTCGCCTACCTGTGTCGGTTTGCGGTACAGGCACCTTTTATCTCGCTAGAAGCTTTTCTTGGCAGCGGGGAATCAAAGACTTCGCTCCATAAGGAGCTTCCCCATCACAGCTCAGCCTTCGCGATAAGCGGATTTGCCTACTTATCAGCCTAACTGCTTGGACGTGCACAACCAATCGCACGCTTCTTCTATCCTTCTGCGTCCCTCCATTGCTCAAACGATAAAGAGGTGGTACAGGAATATCAACCTGTTGTCCATCGCCTACGCCTGTCGGCCTCGGCTTAGGTCCTGACTAACCCTGAGCGGACGAGCCTTCCTCAGGAAACCTTAGGCATTCGGTGGACGGGATTCTCACCCGTCTTTCGCTACTCATATCGGCATTCTCACTTCTAAGCACTCCACCAGTCCTTCCGGTCTGACTTCACTGTCCTTAGAACGCTCCCCTACCACTGATACCATAGGTATCAATCCGCAGCTTCGGTGGTGTATTTAGCCCCGGTACATTTTCGGCGCAGAGTCACTCGACTAGTGAGCTATTACGCACTCTTTAAATGGTGGCTGCTTCTAAGCCAACATCCTAGTTGTCTAAGCAACTCCACATCCTTTTCCACTTAATACACACTTTGGGACCTTAGCTGGCGGTCTGGGCTGTCTCCCTTTTGACTACGGATCTTATCACTCGCAGTCTGACTCCCAAGGATAAGTCATTGGCATTCGGAGTTTGACTGAATTCGGTAATCCGATGAGGACCCCTAGTTCAATCAGTGCTCTACCTCCAAGACTCTTACACTTGAGGCTAGCCCTAAAGCTATTTCGGGGAGAACCAGCTATCTCCAGGTTCGATTGGAATTTCTCCGCTACCCACACCTCATCCCCGCACTTTTCAACGTGCGTGGGTTCGGGCCTCCATTCAGTGTTACCTGAACTTCACCCTGGACATGGGTAGATCACCTGGTTTCGGGTCTACGACCACGTACTAAACGCCCTATTCAGACTCGCTTTCGCTACGGCTCCGCCTCTTCAGCTTAACCTCGCACAGGATCGTAACTCGCCGGTTCATTCTACAAAAGGCACGCCATCACCCATTAACGGGCTCTGACTATTTGTAGGCACACGGTTTCAGGATCTCTTTCACTCCCCTTCCGGGGTGCTTTTCACCTTTCCCTCACGGTACTGGTTCACTATCGATCACTAGGGAGTATTTAGCCTTGGGAGATGGTCCTCCCAGATTCCGACGGAATTTCACGTGTTCCGCCGTACTCAGGATACATTCAAGAGAGAACGAAGTTTCGACTACAGGGTTGTTACCTTCTGTGACGAGCCTTTCCAGGCTGCTTCGTCTACCTCGTTCCTTTGTAACTCCGTATAGAATGTCCTACAACCCCAAGAGGCTTGCCTCTTGGTTTGGGCTAGATTCCGTTTCGCTCGCCGCTACTCAGGAAATCGCATTTGCTTTCTCTTCCTCCAGGTACTTAGATGTTTCAGTTCCCTGGGTCTGTCTTCCTTACCCTATGTATTCAGATAAGGATACCATACCATTACGTATGGTGGGTTTCCCCATTCGGAAATCTTCGGATCAAAGCTTACTTACAGCTCCCCGAAGCATATCGGCGTTAGTCCCGTCCTTCATCGACTCCTAGTGTCAAGGCATCCACCGTGCGCCCTTTCTAACTTAACCAAACTAAAATTAAAAAATATGAGCTACACTGTTATCTAGTTTTCAAAGAACATACATTTATATATGAGAGATAGTTCTCTCAAAACTGAACAAAACGAAACACGGAAACTTATATTGATGAACAGCGTTCATCAATTCTCCATAGAAAGGAGGTGATCCAGCCGCACCTTCCGATACGGCTACCTTGTTACGACTTCACCCCAATCATCTGTCCCACCTTAGGCGGCTGGCTCCAAAAAGGTTACCCCACCGACTTCGGGTGTTACAAACTCTCGTGGTGTGACGGGCGGTGTGTACAAGGCCCGGGAACGTATTCACCGCGGCATGCTGATCCGCGATTACTAGCGATTCCAGCTTCATGTAGGCGAGTTGCAGCCTACAATCCGAACTGAGAACGGTTTTATGAGATTAGCTCCACCTCGCGGTCTTGCAGCTCTTTGTACCGTCCATTGTAGCACGTGTGTAGCCCAGGTCATAAGGGGCATGATGATTTGACGTCATCCCCACCTTCCTCCGGTTTGTCACCGGCAGTCACCTTAGAGTGCCCAACTTAATGATGGCAACTAAGATCAAGGGTTGCGCTCGTTGCGGGACTTAACCCAACATCTCACGACACGAGCTGACGACAACCATGCACCACCTGTCACTCTGCTCCCGAAGGAGAAGCCCTATCTCTAGGGTTGTCAGAGGATGTCAAGACCTGGTAAGGTTCTTCGCGTTGCTTCGAATTAAACCACATGCTCCACCGCTTGTGCGGGCCCCCGTCAATTCCTTTGAGTTTCAGCCTTGCGGCCGTACTCCCCAGGCGGAGTGCTTAATGCGTTAACTTCAGCACTAAAGGGCGGAAACCCTCTAACACTTAGCACTCATCGTTTACGGCGTGGACTACCAGGGTATCTAATCCTGTTTGCTCCCCACGCTTTCGCGCCTCAGTGTCAGTTACAGACCAGAAAGTCGCCTTCGCCACTGGTGTTCCTCCATATCTCTACGCATTTCACCGCTACACATGGAATTCCACTTTCCTCTTCTGCACTCAAGTCTCCCAGTTTCCAATGACCCTCCACGGTTGAGCCGTGGGCTTTCACATCAGACTTAAGAAACCACCTGCGCGCGCTTTACGCCCAATAATTCCGGATAACGCTTGCCACCTACGTATTACCGCGGCTGCTGGCACGTAGTTAGCCGTGGCTTTCTGGTTAGGTACCGTCAAGGTGCCAGCTTATTCAACTAGCACTTGTTCTTCCCTAACAACAGAGTTTTACGACCCGAAAGCCTTCATCACTCACGCGGCGTTGCTCCGTCAGACTTTCGTCCATTGCGGAAGATTCCCTACTGCTGCCTCCCGTAGGAGTCTGGGCCGTGTCTCAGTCCCAGTGTGGCCGATCACCCTCTCAGGTCGGCTACGCATCGTTGCCTTGGTGAGCCGTTACCTCACCAACTAGCTAATGCGACGCGGGTCCATCCATAAGTGACAGCCGAAGCCGCCTTTCAATTTCGCACCATGCAGTGCAAAATGTTATCCGGTATTAGCCCCGGTTTCCCGGAGTTATCCCAGTCTTATGGGTAGGTTACCCACGTGTTACTCACCCGTCCGCCGCTAACTTCATAAGAGCAAGCTCTTAATCCATTCGCTCGACTTGCATGTATTAGGCACGCCGCCAGCGTTCATCCTGAGCCAGGATCAAACTCTCCAATAAAGTTAGTTTGTCTAGCATCTAAAATAAAAATTGACGTTTCACGTTGTTTGTTTCGTTCAGTTTTCAAAGAACTTGTCCGTCGCTCATTTGCGACTTCCTCATGTTAACATTTCTAGTTTGTAATGTCAACCAAGTTTTTCATTTCATTTGCCGCTTTCTGCGTTATTACTATCGGCGACTTGTTCTATATTACACTTCTATATACTAATCGTCAATACTTTTTTATAAAGAAATTCAATTTAATATTTCCATACCACTTTATCTTACTATTTGTGAGGAGTCAGGCTGCCCATAAAAGCCCAATTGGTGAAGGCTAATAATCAGTGGAAGATGCCCCCTCCCGCTGATTATTAGCCTTCACTTTATTTAAATACGAATCCACTAGAATTTTATTCAATAACAACCATTGTCTAATTTTATCTACTAAGCTCCTCTGACAAATATCTCTCTATTTCAAAAAGATTATCCCTCGTACATTACTGGGTTCCATAAGAAACTCTTTTCTAGCAACCTCACTATCATGAACCATTCACTAGAATGAATCAACTAATAAACTAGAGCCAATTAGCATTAAAAATTTTGATGAGTAAAGACCAATCAGTAGATTATGTCACCAAACTAATTAGCGGTAGAAAAATCATTACCTTACTCTGAACAAAACATTTAACACTTAAATCATCTTCTTTTAATTGTAGCAATGCTAGTAGTAGTAACACTCCTTATTCTTTAAAATAAGATAGATTTAAAACCTTTTGTATACTATTGTATTTTCACTGCCCCTATTACGATAGCTTTATATCAGTTATATATTATATAACTGATATCCAAATCGAAATATCGGTTACTATTTATTTTACCTCTAATATTACTCACTTCAATATAAAATAGTCGTTACTAAATCCAATATTAATATCAAAATATACTTTACTTGAAATCCAAACCTAGTAATAGCAGTTCTTCTTACATATGTTCAATAAAAAAAGTACCTCAATTGATTGAGTATGCACTTTACACCAATACAGAACAAATGTTCCAATCCCTTATTCTACATCACTACTTCCTTGTATTTAAATAACTGTACTATAGTTTTTTCACTCGCACTTATCTTCCCTACAAAAACTGATCTAATTATAAAATTTAAAAATGTTTTATCCTATATCTATATACAAACAACTGTAAACTTTACTGTTAGAAGAGCAACTAAAATTGCTAACAAAGTAGTTCGTTTCATTATTGCAGTTCAAATCACCAATTGAGTATATAAGAACTATAAACTAAATGAATTTATTCCCGATGAACTCATTCTCACTCCAACTTAATTATACCAACATCATAATGAAGATACGTGTATTGTTCAAATAGCAACAAGTGACCAACTATACTTTAATTATCTTATTTATGAGGCTATACCAAAAAAAGATTCTTTCCCAACTACTAAAGGATACAAGTGAAACTTATAAAGAGGATAAACACCATTTATAAAAGCAGTTTGAACATTACTACTCATAACTGCTCTTCCCACACGAAAGCTTTCTTGGGAAGTCGATGTAGTAAAACTATGCAGCCTATATAAAAATTCATAGAGTCTAAACATTAACCCACACACCGTTATCTAAAGTGTTATATGAGAAAGCAATACACAAGTTTTGCGAGAACCATATTTTATCACTGTTCTTCAACAGCTAGATTTAGAAAAAAGAACACATATTTTTTTACTCCACCATTTTTACCACATAACTACTTAAAACAAATGAAGAGTATTCAATCCGCAATTAAGAATATATAAACAGAGATAGATGAACAATTTGTGTAAAAAACTTTCCTTATTTAACAAACGGTAGCTTTTTGTCTATTTAGGAATTAAATTTAAAATTAGAATCCTCCTCTAATTTTCGACAAGATAACTATATTCATTCAGTGTATTACCTTCATTGATTCGTAGATTTAAAGTGACTACAAATCCATTACAAATAAGCAATATGTCCCTCGTTTATGAACGTTTTGAGCTTATTGATGTGAAAAATAAAGCGGAATTATAATAAACAGAGATTTACCGAAAGTTCATGTTGCGTTAACATACTTACTTTTAAAACAAATAAACTTGTTATTTATAACTCAAGAAATCCACAGATAACGAGCTTATTTTATAAAACACAAAAAAGACGAGTCATTCTGACTCGTCTTAAAGTTGCTTGGCGACGTCCTACTCTCACAGGGACAAGGTCCCAACTACCATCGGCGCTAGAGAGCTTAACTTCCGTGTTCGGTATGGGAACGGGTGTGACCTCTCTGCCATCATCACCAAACTAATGAAGGCATATTCCTTCAAAACTAGATAACATTTGCTACATATTATATGGTTAAGTCCTCGATCTATTAGTATTCGTCAGCTCCACATGTCACCATGCTTCCACCTCGAACCTATCAACCTGATCATCTTTCAGGGATCTTACTAGCTTACGCTATGGGAAATCTCATCTTGAGGGGGGCTTCATGCTTAGATGCTTTCAGCACTTATCCCTTCCGCACATAGCTACCCAGCTATGCCCTTGGCAGAACAACTGGTACACCAGCGGTGCGTCCATCCCGGTCCTCTCGTACTAAGGACAGCTCCTCTCAAATTTCCTACGCCCACGACGGATAGGGACCGAACTGTCTCACGACGTTCTGAACCCAGCTCGCGTACCGCTTAATGGGCGAACAGCCCAACCCTTGGGACCGACTACAGCCCCAGGATGCGATGAGCCGACATCGAGGTGCCAAACCTCCCCGTCGATGTGGACTCTTGGGGGAGATAAGCCTGTTATCCCCGGGGTAGCTTTTATCCGTTGAGCGATGGCCCTTCCATGCGGAACCACCGGATCACTAAGCCCGACTTTCGTCCCTGCTCGACTTGTAGGTCTCGCAGTCAAGCTCCCTTATGCCTTTGCACTCTACGAATGATTTCCAACCATTCTGAGGGAACCTTTGGGCGCCTCCGTTACACTTTAGGAGGCGACCGCCCCAGTCAAACTGCCCACCTGACACTGTCTCCCGGGTCGATAAGACCCGTAGGTTAGAATTTCAATACAGTCAGGGCGGTATCCCACCAGCGCCTCCACCGAAGCTAGCGCTCCGGTTTCAAAGGCTCCCGCCTATCCTGTACAAACTGTACCAAAATTCAATATCAGGCTACAGTAAAGCTCCACGGGGTCTTTCCGTCCTGTCGCGGGTAACCTGCATCTTCACAGGTACTATAATTTCACCGAGTCTCTGGTTGAGACAGTGCCCAAATCGTTACACCTTTCGTGCGGGTCGGAACTTACCCGACAAGGAATTTCGCTACCTTAGGACCGTTATAGTTACGGCCGCCGTTTACTGGGGCTTCAGTTCAGAGCTTCGCTTACGCTAACCCCTCTCCTTAACCTTCCAGCACCGGGCAGGTGTCAGCCCCTATACTTCGCCTTACGGCTTCGCAGAGACCTGTGTTTTTGCTAAACAGTCGCTTGGGCCTATTCACTGCGGCTTTCCGTTAAGAAAGCACCCCTTCTCCCGAAGTTACGGGGTCATTTTGCCGAGTTCCTTAACCAGAGTTCTCTCGCACACCTTAGGATTCTCTCCTCGCCTACCTGTGTCGGTTTGCGGTACAGGCACCTTTTATCTCGCTAGAAGCTTTTCTTGGCAGCGGGGAATCAAAGACTTCGCTCCATAAGGAGCTTCCCCATCACAGCTCAGCCTTCGCGATAAGCGGATTTGCCTACTTATCAGCCTAACTGCTTGGACGTGCACAACCAATCGCAC
>NZ_JMQC01000008.1:2605000-2607500 GCF_000746925.1 Bacillus clarus | reverse complement strand
AATATAATCTCCTTCACTATTCCCATGCCCACGAAGATCTGGAGCTATGACATTATAGCCTTTCTCATAAAAGTTCCGGATATATTTCGTCATTTCTGAGGCTTTACCATTATATCCATGAACTAAAATTGCCCATTTATGACTAGATTGTTCATTCATATATTCATAACCTGTTAATTTCAACTTATCGAAAGAATTTATAGTCACTGTATTAGGTTTATATTTTGATACAAAGTTTGCATTCTTTTCTTCATTTGTAGCCAATACATCTCCCGATGCACTCACTGTTTCCGCTAGGTGAGGATTATCCTCCAAAAATTCTTTTTCTTGTTTCGCATTCAATGCATAATTATAAAAATAATTCCCGACTAACATATAAGCAATTGCTAGAAGGACTAAAACTACCATTGTAATTACACCTATCTTTTTCATATTATCTCCTTTTTAAAAATTAAATCTTCCTATATTAAAGTCCTTCAAAAAATAACTGTACTATTTTAACACATCGGCGAATCACTTCTACAAGAAATAAAACAAAAAACCTTAAATTATATATCAAAAATCATGAAAGAAATTGAATAAAAAATTATATAGATATACAACCAAAAGTCTTAGAAGAATAGGGAATACTTAAAACTCCAAATAGTATTTGGAGTTGATAAAAAGCTATCTCTAACGAAATATACACAAAAAAGACGAGTCATTCTGACTCGTCTTAAAGTTGCTTGGCGACGTCCTACTCTCACAGGGACAAGGTCCCAACTACCATCGGCGCTAGAGAGCTTAACTTCCGTGTTCGGTATGGGAACGGGTGTGACCTCTCTGCCATCATCACCAAACTAATGAAGGCATATTCCTTCAAAACTAGATAACATTTGCTACATATTATATGGTTAAGTCCTCGATCTATTAGTATTCGTCAGCTCCACATGTCACCATGCTTCCACCTCGAACCTATCAACCTGATCATCTTTCAGGGATCTTACTAGCTTACGCTATGGGAAATCTCATCTTGAGGGGGGCTTCATGCTTAGATGCTTTCAGCACTTATCCCTTCCGCACATAGCTACCCAGCTATGCCCTTGGCAGAACAACTGGTACACCAGCGGTGCGTCCATCCCGGTCCTCTCGTACTAAGGACAGCTCCTCTCAAATTTCCTACGCCCACGACGGATAGGGACCGAACTGTCTCACGACGTTCTGAACCCAGCTCGCGTACCGCTTAATGGGCGAACAGCCCAACCCTTGGGACCGACTACAGCCCCAGGATGCGATGAGCCGACATCGAGGTGCCAAACCTCCCCGTCGATGTGGACTCTTGGGGGAGATAAGCCTGTTATCCCCGGGGTAGCTTTTATCCGTTGAGCGATGGCCCTTCCATGCGGAACCACCGGATCACTAAGCCCGACTTTCGTCCCTGCTCGACTTGTAGGTCTCGCAGTCAAGCTCCCTTATGCCTTTGCACTCTACGAATGATTTCCAACCATTCTGAGGGAACCTTTGGGCGCCTCCGTTACACTTTAGGAGGCGACCGCCCCAGTCAAACTGCCCACCTGACACTGTCTCCCGGGTCGATAAGACCCGTAGGTTAGAATTTCAATACAGTCAGGGCGGTATCCCACCAGCGCCTCCACCGAAGCTAGCGCTCCGGTTTCAAAGGCTCCCGCCTATCCTGTACAAACTGTACCAAAATTCAATATCAGGCTACAGTAAAGCTCCACGGGGTCTTTCCGTCCTGTCGCGGGTAACCTGCATCTTCACAGGTACTATAATTTCACCGAGTCTCTGGTTGAGACAGTGCCCAAATCGTTACACCTTTCGTGCGGGTCGGAACTTACCCGACAAGGAATTTCGCTACCTTAGGACCGTTATAGTTACGGCCGCCGTTTACTGGGGCTTCAGTTCAGAGCTTCGCTTACGCTAACCCCTCTCCTTAACCTTCCAGCACCGGGCAGGTGTCAGCCCCTATACTTCGCCTTACGGCTTCGCAGAGACCTGTGTTTTTGCTAAACAGTCGCTTGGGCCTATTCACTGCGGCTTTCCGTTAAGAAAGCACCCCTTCTCCCGAAGTTACGGGGTCATTTTGCCGAGTTCCTTAACCAGAGTTCTCTCGCACACCTTAGGATTCTCTCCTCGCCTACCTGTGTCGGTTTGCGGTACAGGCACCTTTTATCTCGCTAGAAGCTTTTCTTGGCAGCGGGGAATCAAAGACTTCGCTCCATAAGGAGCTTCCCCATCACAGCTCAGCCTTCGCGATAAGCGGATTTGCCTACTTATCAGCCTAACTGCTTGGACGTGCACAACCAATCGCACGCTTCTTCTATCCTTCTGCGTCCCTCCATTGCTCAAACGATAAAGAGGTGGTACAGGAATATCAACCTGTTGTCCATCGCCTACGCCTGTCGGCCTCGGCTTAGGTCCTGACTAACCCTGAGCGGACGAGCCTTCCTCAGGAAACCTTAGGCATTCGGTGGACGGGATTCTCACCCGTCTTTCGCTA
>NZ_JMQC01000008.1:2362500-2412500 GCF_000746925.1 Bacillus clarus | reverse complement strand
GATAACCGTTGTCATCTAAATATCTTCTCATTTCACGAATGATTTTACTACGAGTAACGAACGTTTCACGACTTTCCATACTTGTAATTAAGTCTAAGTAACGTTGACGGTAGCGTTGTTCAACATCTTTTAATCCGTGGTATTTATCCGGTAATGGACGAAGAGATTTCGTTAATAGTGTAAATCCTGTTGCTTTTACTGAAAGTTCTCCAACGTTTGTTTTGAACACTTTACCTTCAATACCTACTAAGTCACCTAAATCTGCTGTTTTAAATAATTCGTACTCTTCATCTCCAACAGCATCTTTACGAACATAGATTTGAACTTGTCCGTGTAAATCTTGAACGTGCGCAAATCCTGCTTTACCTTTACCGCGCTTTGTCATAATACGACCAGCGATAGAAACAGAGATTTCTTTTTCTTCTAATTCCTCTTTAGAGAATTCACCATACAAGCTTAGTAATTCTTTTGTTGAATTTGTACGTTCGAAACGTTTACCAAATGGATCGATCCCTTGTTCACGTAAGTTATGTAACTTTTCACGACGAACAAGCAATTGGTCGTTTAATTCTTCGTGGTTCATGTTATCCATGATATTGATATCACTCCAGCTCTATTAATTTTTACAATATATACAGTATAGCATTTTCTACTCAACTAGAAAAACTGCCAGCAAGTAACTGGCAGTTCTTCTTTCTTTCACGTAATTATAGGAAGTGTATAGAAGAATGTCAATCTCCTATGTTCCCTTATTAACCAACGTAAATTGTTTGTTGTTTCGCTTCTACTTCTTCTACAAATGCACCTAATAAATTCGCAAGGTCTTCACGTGTGTTACAAGTATTGATACCATTACGCACACTCGCATTACCACGAACACCTTTTAAATACCAAGCTGCATGCTTTCTCATCTCTCTTACAGCGATATTTTCGTTCTTTAAATCGATAAGACGATCTAGATGCAACATACATACATCAATTTTCTCACGCACTGTTGGTTCCGGCATTAATTCACCTGTCTCTAAATACTTTACCGTACGATAAATCATCCATGGATCCCCAAGAGCAGCGCGGCCAATCATAACACCATCTACACCAATTTCATCAAGCATACGCTTTGCATCTTGTGGTGTTTCGACATCACCATTTCCGATAACAGGGATATTTACAGCTTGCTTCACTTGTTTAATAATATCCCAATCTGCTTTTCCTTCATACATTTGCACTCGTGTACGCCCATGAACCGCTACCGCTTGTCCACCAGCACGCTCAACAGCTCTGGCATTTTCTATTGCGAAAATATGATCTTCATCCCAACCAATACGCATTTTAACTGTAACTGGCTTTTCAACAGCGTCTACAACTGCCGCTACCATTTCATATATTTTATTCGGATCTAAAAGCCACTTCGCTCCTGCATCACACTTAGTGATTTTCGGCACTGGGCAACCCATATTAATATCAATAATGTCTGCTGTCGTGTTTTTATCTACGTATTTCGCCGCATCTACAAGAGTTTCTTTTTCGCCACCAAAAATTTGTAAACTTAATGGCTTCTCTCTCTCGTCAATATATAACATATCTAATGTTCTTTTGTTATTAAATAATATCGCTTTATCACTTACCATTTCAGCACAAACTAAACCTGCACCAAATTCTTTTACTGTCAAACGGAATGCAGAGTTACACACTCCTGCCATCGGTGCTAATACAACCGGATTTTTCATCTCAATATTCGCAATCTTTAACACTCGATTTACTCCTTCCTTCATGGTCACTTTGGCATTAATTCATCTATTGAGATTTTTAATGTTTTAGCAACTTCTACTACAAAATCTTGAGAAGGCGATCTATTTCCCCTCTCAACTTCTCCTAAAACCGATACAGATACCCCTAATTCCTTCGCAAAACCTTCTTGTGTATAACCTTTTAGCTTTCGAAAAGCACGAATGCGTCTTCCCCATTTTTCTGCTTCCATACCGTTACTCCCTCTCGCCTTTTCATTTCTTCTACTTGTGAACGTGAAATGTCTTGTTTTATATCTTGATTAATCTCTAACAACGGAACGATAACAAAAGCTCTTTCAAACATCCGTGGATGCGGAACAATAAGATTCTCTGCTTCAATATTCTCTTGATTATAGAGCAAAATGTCAAGGTCGATGGTTCTTGGTCCCCACCTAATTTCCCTTTTTCTTCCTAGGTCATTCTCGACTTTTTGCGTTACTTTCAATAATTCCTGCGGTGATAAATTGGTAGAAATTTTTATAACCAAATTCAAAAAGCAACTTTGGTCAGTATAGCCAACTGGTTCAGTTTCATATACAGACGAAACATCATCAACTCGGATATAAAGATTTTTATTTAGAAACTGAATTGCTTCAGTTAAATACGTATAACGCTCTCCAATATTTGAACCTAACGCAATGTACGCTATATTATTCATGGACGTTCTCTCGTAATTTCTACCGCCACAGCACGATAATGCCCCGGTATTGGCGGATCTGGTTTAATAACTTTTATTGTACATCGTGAAATACTTTCATATTGTTTCAATATATCTGCAGCGATATTTTCAGCAATACTCTCTACAAGCTTATACGTTCTATCTTCAACAACTTTCCTACATAATTCGAAAAGCTCTCCATAATTGACAGAATGCTCTAAGTCATCACTTTCCCCTGCACGTTTCAGGTCCAATTCCACCGTTAAGTCCACTTTAAATCTCTGACCTAATTTATTTTCTTCTGGGAATACACCATGATAACCGTAAAACTCCATATCATGGATATAAATTTTATCCAATTACTTTTCCCCCTTACCAATCATCGCATCCATCATCTGTGCCATACGTGCCATTTCTTTTACATCGTGAACACGAACAAACTCACAGCCCTTTTCAATACCAAGACAAACGGTAGCACCCGTTCCTTCAAGACGTTCCTCCACCGGTAAATCTAATACATGCCCAATAAAGGACTTTCTTGAAGTACCTAATAGAACCGGGTAACCTAATACATTTAACTGCTCTAAATTACGCATTGCTTCTAAATTTTGTTCAGGTGTTTTCGCAAAACCAATACCTGGGTCTAAAATAATATTCTCATCTCGTACACCAGCATCTTTAGCAATTTTAATACTCTCATGCAAATCAGCAATCATATCAGCCATTAAATTACGATAATTCATATTATCTCGATTATGCATTAAAATAATAGGCACATCATAATGGGCTGCAACTTCAGCAATCTTCGGTTCCGCCTTCGCTCCCCAAATATCATTAATGATATGAGCGCCAGCTTCAATCGCTTGTTTCGCAACCTCAGCTTTATACGTATCAATGGAAATAGGCAACTTTACTTCTTTTGAAACTGCCTGTATCATTGGAACAACTCGCTTTATTTCTTCTTCTACTGAAACTTTAGCGAAGCCCGGACGAGTAGATTCACCGCCGATATCAATAATATGAGCACCTTCATTTTTCATTTCCTTCGCATGGCGCACTGCGGCATCTACCTCATTGTAACTCCCACCATCAGAAAATGAATCCGGTGTTACATTTAAAATCCCCATAATCAATGTCTTTTCATTTAAATTCAATGTATATTCGCCGCAGCGCAAATCATAATCCCACTTCAAACTACACATCTCCTCTTTGCAATTCATTTCTGCTCCACAATTGCTCTCTCTGCATTTCATAAAAATCCATTAACCTTTTTGTAACCATTCCCACTTTACCCGGGAAATCTTTCCCCTCTATATAATAAAGAGGGACAATCTCTTGAATGGAGTTTGTTACGAACACTTCATTCGCTGAAAGCAATTCATCTTTCGTAAAGAAACCTTCCTTTACTTCTATACCCAGCTTTTCAGCAACCTTTATAATAAATGCACGAGTGATACCGTTTAAAATCCCTGTTTCTAATGAAGGAGTATACAAAATATCCCCTTTAACAAAAAAGAGATTCGAAACAATCCCCTCTGCAACATAACCTGTTTCGGTAAGGAAAATACCTTCTTTATTCACAACATTTCCAATTTCGCGTTTCCCTAAAATATTATTTAAATAGTGGTGGGACTTTAGGCGAAACGCACCCTCTGGTGTATTTCGCACTTGCTTTAAAATAACTCCTTCTTTTTCCACTACATCCCCTGGAGCTACTAAAGGTTTTATAAAAACAATAACAGATGGTTCTTCATACACTCCCGTTTGCAATCCTATTTCATCTATACCCGCTGATACATTAAAGCGCACATACGCATGCTTCAATCCATTCTTAACGAGTAGGTTCTTTAAAATAAGCATCACTTCATCTTTTGTCATTGTCCATTTGATTTGCAATATAGCCAAAGCATCCATTAAACGTTTATAATGATCATCCAACAAAAAAGGATGACCATTATAAATACGAAACGTCTCAAAGACCCCAAGCCCATATAGGTAACCATGGTCATAAGGAGAAATCCTCGCTTCACTCGCTTCTACATACGCACCATTTACGTAAATTAACATAATGTCACGCTTGGGCTATATGTACGAATGAAATTCTGTAGCAACTCTTTCCCGTGGGAAGTCATAATAGATTCCGGATGGAATTGCACACCTTCAATTGGCAGTGTTTTATGACGAAGCGCCATAATTTCCCCTTCCTCTGTCCAAGATGTAATCTCTAAACAATCTGGTAACGTCTCTTCCTTAACAATAAGGGAATGATAACGCGTTGCAGTAAATGGATTAGGAATGTCCGAGAAAATCGTCTTTCCATCATGATGCATAAGCGATGTTTTCCCATGCATTAATCGGTCTGCGCGAACAACCTCTCCCCCAAACACTTGCGCAATTGATTGATGTCCAAGGCAAACTCCAAAGATCGGAATCTTCCCTGCAAAATGTTTAATAACCTCCATACTGATCCCCGCCTCATTCGGACTGCACGGACCTGGCGAAATCATTAAAAAATCCGGTTTTATATTCTCAATATCTGAAATAGTCACTTCATCATTACGCTTAACAACAAGCTCTTGTCCAAGTTCTCCAAGAAACTGTACTAAATTAAATGTAAAAGAATCATAATTATCAATCATTAATATCATTTCTCTCACCTAACCGTTTCTTCGCTACTTTCTTTTGCACGCCATAAAGCGATTGCCTTTTTTAACGACTCTTTATATTCATTTTTGGGATTTGAGTCAATTACAATCCCCGCTCCAGCCTGCACATGGGCTTTTCCATCCTTAGCGAGTAGCGTCCTGATTACAATATTCAATTCCGTATCTCCAGAATAACCAATCCAACCGATTGATCCTGTATAAATCCCTCGACGAACAGGTTCTAATTCTTCAATAATTTCCATCGTACGTATTTTCGGGGCACCGGTAATTGTTCCACCCGGAAATACCGCCTTCACCAAGTCGAAAGCATCTTTATCTTCTTCCACCTCACCACGCACATTAGAAACAATATGCATTACGTGTGAGTATTTTTCAATTACCATAAATTCATCCACTTCAACAGTGCCATATTTACAAACCCGGCCCAAATCGTTTCGTTCTAAATCCACAAGCATGACATGTTCTGCTCGTTCCTTCTCGTTTTCAATCAACTCTTTTGCCAGCTTCTCATCTTCTTGTTCATTCTCTCCTCTGGAGCGCGTACCCGCAATTGGCCTTGTACTTACTTCTTTCCCCTGTTTTTTTATTAGTAATTCTGGTGAACCACTAACAATTTGAAAATCCCCAAGTTCTAAATATCCCATATATGGGGATGGATTAATTTTACGAAGGCTTGTATAAATTTCAAATGGATGTGTTTGTAGTGTTTTCTCTTGTCTCGTTGACAAGTTTACTTGAAATACATCTCCAGCCCCAATGTATTCTTGAATACGCTGAACAGCTTTCATAAAACCTTCTTCTGTAAATGCTACCGCTTCTTTTTTATTTTCAGGGCATTCAAATGGAACCTTTGTCTCAGGTGCTTCTTTTTCCCAAAGGTCTTTCCATTTATTCAAACGCCCCTCCACCTCTTCATGCTTATCTATATAATGTGTAATAATCCATAACACTTGTTCTTTTTGATCATAGACAAACACGTCGTCAAATAGTAAAAAGAATATATCAGGTATATCTATATCGTCCTTCGCAAGAGAAGGAATTTTTTCAATATAACGAATACAGTCATAACTAAAGTATCCAATCGCTCCACCTTGGAAAGGTGGATACTCTGGGTTATGATCCGTTTTCCATTTCTCCATATAATCTTGCATTAAGTTTAAGGGATTCCCTCGTTCTATTGTTTCCTTACCACTTTCACTTATATGTAACGTCTCATTCTTCCCCTGAATTACCGCGACAGGTTCAAGCCCTACAATACTGTAACGACCACCACGGCCACTTTCTAACAAAATATGTTGCGGCTTATCCTGGGAAAGAAATTTATATTGCTTAAAGAAATCTAACTGATATGGAATAGAAAGCGCTAAAGATTTTCTTCGTTGCATATCAACACCCCGTCTTCTTTTATCCCACCCTCTTAGTCTAACCAACTCAAACTACATAAGTGATCTATATAGAGAATGATTATACTGGAGAGCTAGTGAAAATAAATTAATTTTACTACTTCTTATTTTACATGAAGTTTTCTAGTCATACACTCTTTTCCTATTTCCAAACGAAAAAAGAAAAAGCACCCTTTTTCAAGGATGCTTCTTCCACGTTATATCAAATTATGATTCAAATTGATAAAGTGGTGTACTTAAATAACGCTCACCATTACTTGGAATGATAACAAGTACTTTTTTCCCTTTACCTAATTTCTTAGCAACTTCCTTCGCCGCATAGATGACAGCACCTGAAGAAATACCGACTAAAATACCTTCTTCACGAGCTACTTTTCGCGCATACTCAAACGCTTGTTCTGATTTAACTTGAATGATTTCATCATACACCTCTACATCCAACGTCTCCGGAACAAAACCTGCCCCGATCCCTTGGATTTTATGAGGTCCTGGCTTTCCGCCAGATAAAACTGGAGAATCTGCAGGTTCTACCGCATAAATTTTAATATCTTTATACGCTTCTTTCAGCACTTCACCAGCACCTGTAATTGTTCCACCAGTACCAATACCTGCGATAAATGCATCTAATTGGTCACCCATTTGTTCAACAATTTCGGGACCTGTTGTTAAACGATGAATTTCCGGATTCGCTTGGTTTTGAAATTGTTGTGGTATAAAGTAACCATGCTCTTTTGCTAATTCAGTCGCTTTACGAATTGCCCCGCCCATTCCTTCAGGCCCTGGAGTTAATACCAATTCAGCACCGTAAGCACGCAATAAATTACGACGCTCAATGCTCATTGTTTCTGGCATTACTAAAATAGCCTTATATCCTTTAGCAGCTGCTACCATCGCTAAACCGATACCAGTGTTACCACTCGTCGGCTCAATGATTGTATCGCCTTCTTTTAATAATCCTTTTTGTTCAGCATCTTCGATCATAGCTAACGCAATACGATCTTTAACACTACTCCCTGGATTCATAAATTCTAATTTTAAGTATATATCTGCGCTGTCTGATTCTACGATGCGGTTCAACTTAACGATCGGCGTTTTCCCGATTAATTCTGAAACTGATTGTGCCACTCGCATTCCTGTCACTCCTAACACCGAGTATTTTTATTGGTTTTATCTATATTTGAATTTTGTCAGAAAATTCCCTATTTGTCAATCTATTTGAAAGATTGACCATACCTTTATAGAGCCTCTTTATTACAGATTTTCAATTAAGTTTGTAATGTCTTCTTTAGAGAATTTATATCGTTCGTTACAGAAATGACAATGCACTTCCGTCTCTTCTTCTTCCTCACGAACCTGCTCTAACTCTGTCTTACCTAAACTAATTAGCACACTTTCAATACGCTCGCGTGAACAAGTACAATTAAATTGTACATCCATCGTTTCTAATACTTTTACTTTATCTTCTCCTAGCACTTCATATAGTAACTCCTCTGGAGAAAGACCTTGTTCAATCAACGTTGAAACAGGAGGGATTTTTTGCAAATGATCTTCAATAAATGAAATTGTTTCTTCCTGCGCACCTGGCATAATTTGCAGAATGAATCCACCCGCTGCCAATATACTATCATCTCCATTTACGAGAACACCGACACCGACAGAAGAAGGCGTCTGCTCAGAAACCGCGAAATAATATGTGAAATCTTCCCCTAGTTCTCCTGAAACAATTGGAGATTGACCGATAAACGGTTCACGCATACCAATGTCCTTAATTACCGTTACAAATCCTTCTGTACCTACCGCTTGATATACACGTAATTTCCCTTGTTCCGTTCCTTCAAAATCCACATGTGGATTCGTTACATAACCACGTACATCTCCATTTGCATGAGCATCCACTAAGATAGGACCAATCGGACCGTTACCCTCTACCTTAATCGTTAACTTTTGCTCGCCTTTTAGCATAGCGCCCATCATTGTACCTGTTGTTAAAGAACGACCAAGTGCTGCTGAAGCTGTTCTCCATGTATCATGACGTCTTTGCGCCTCACTTACTGTGTTTGTTGTGCGTACACTATAAGCACGAACCTCTCCATTAAACGCTAACGCTTTTACTAAATAATCTTTCATACTTACTTATTCACCCTTCTCATGTTGTAAATTCGCATTACGTTCATATAGCATATGCAAGCCTTTTAATGTTAAAAATGGATCTACAATATCAATTACATTAGATTCTTCCGCAATCAATTTCGCCAGTCCACCAGTTGCAATAACCGTCGGCTCTTGTTTAGCTTCCTCTTTCATACGCTTAACAATACCTTCCACTTGCCCAACATATCCATAAAGGATACCTGCTTGCATTGCACTCACTGTATTTTTCCCAACAACACTACTCGGTTTTGTAATTTCGATACGAGGAAGTTTTGCCGCTCTACTATATAAAGCTTCTGCTGAAATCATAATTCCCGGTGTAATTACGCCACCCATATAATGCTTATCCTCATTAATATAACAATATGTAGTAGCTGTACCAAAATCGACAATAATAAGTGGACTTCCGTATAATTGAATACCTGCTACTGCATTTACAATACGATCCGCTCCTACTTCACGAGGATTTTCATATTTAATATTTAAACCAGTTTTTATTCCTGGCCCTACTACAAGAGGCTTAATTTTAAAATACTTCTCACACATACGCTCTAACGCGAACATAATTGGTGGTACAACTGAAGAAACAATAATCCCTTTCACATCTTGAAAAGAAAGACCTTCATGCTCAAGTAACTGTTTCACTAACATTCCATATTCATCTTCTGTTTTATGACGATCTGTTTCCATACGCCAATGTTGACGAAGTTTCCCCTCTTCAAAAACGCCAAGTACCGCATTTGTGTTCCCTACATCCAATACAAAAATCATATTCTCACCACTTATCTTATTTAATCTATATTTGTGCAGTATGTACAAAACTTATAAAGACATCATATCACACATACCTATATAATCAGTTTTTCCATCTTCACCATTTTACAAAAAGATTACTCACTATTTCAATTTTTAATGATAGTAAGCTCTAAATTTATATTCAATAAAAAAAGGAGTGACTATTGTCACTCCTTCGTTTCTTCTTTATCTTCTACGTTTTCATCTTCTTTTTTCATTGTGATGTTTACTTTCACATCATCAGAAGACTTTTTGCGTTCTGGTAAAGTTCCATGCTCATATAAATGATTGATTTGCTCTGCATCTAATGTTTCTACTTCAAGTAACGTTTTCGCGATAATATCAAGCTTATCTCGTTTGTCAGTAAGAATTTGTTTTGCACGAGCATAACACTCTTTCATAATTGTTTGCATTTCCACATCAATTTCATGTGCAATTGCATCACTGTAGTTTTGTTCTGAATGGAAGTCTCTTCCTAAGAACACTTGGCCACCTTGTGAGCTACCAAATTGCATCGGTCCAAGCTTATCACTCATACCGAATTCTGTAACCATACGTCTTGCAATACCAGTCGCACGTTGGAAGTCGTTGTGAGCACCTGTACTTACTTCACCAAATACAATCTCCTCAGCTACTCGACCACCAAGTAAACCAGTGATTTTATCAAGTAATTCTGGTTTTGTCATGAAGTAACGATCTTCTTTCGGAAGCATTACAGCATATCCACCAGCTTGACCACGAGGGACAATTGTTACTTTATGGACGATATCTGCTTCATCAAGGACAACACCAATTACAGTATGGCCAGCTTCATGGAATGCAACGATATTACGTTCTTTTTCAGAAATAACACGACTTTTCTTAGCTGGACCTGCGATAACGCGATCCGTTGCCTCATCGATATCAGACATATCAATTTTCTTCTTATCTTGACGCGCAGCTACTAGCGCCGCTTCGTTTAATAAGTTTTCAAGATCCGCACCAGAGAATCCTGGTGTACGAGTCGCAATTGCTCTTAAATTAATATCCTCATCAAGCGGCTTATTACGAGCGTGTACTTTTAGTACTGCTTCACGACCATTTACATCTGGACGATCCACTGTAATTTGACGGTCAAAACGACCTGGACGTAATAACGCTGGATCAAGAATATCTGGACGGTTTGTTGCAGCGATGATAATAATACCTTCATTTGCACCGAATCCATCCATTTCAACAAGAAGTTGGTTCAACGTTTGTTCACGCTCATCATGACCACCGCCAAGACCTGCGCCACGTTGACGCCCTACTGCATCAATCTCATCAATGAAAATGATACAAGGAGCATTTTTCTTTGCATTTTCAAATAAATCACGTACACGTGAAGCACCGACACCGACAAACATCTCTACGAAATCAGAACCACTAATAGAGAAGAATGGAACGCCAGCTTCACCCGCAACAGCACGTGCAAGTAAAGTTTTACCTGTACCCGGAGGTCCCACTAAAAGAACACCCTTCGGAATACGAGCACCAACTTCAGCAAACTTACGAGGGTCTTTCAAGAATTCAACTACCTCAACAAGTTCTTGTTTTTCTTCATCTGCTCCAGCAACATCTCTGAAACGCACCTTTTTCTTTTCATCATTGTATAACTTCGCCTTACTCTTCCCGAAGTTCATAACACGGCTACCACCGCCCTGAGCTTGGTTTAATAAGAAGAAGAATAAAATGAAGATAATGACAAACGGGATGATAGAAGTAAAGAATGTTACCCAAGCACTTGTTTCCTCTGCTGGTTGATACTTAACTTCAGCACCTTTCACTTTATCATTAATTTTCTTTTGTAACTCTTCAGTATTTGGTGCATAAGTAACGAATTGGTCCCCCTGGTTAGAAGTACTGAATTGTCCTTTTACTTCAAATACACCATTTTTCGGTTGAAGCTGCACATTACGCACTTCACCTGCTTCAAGTTTAGTAATGAATTTATCGTAGCTAACTGATGTCGTTTTTTGCGTCGAACCATTAAAATAGCTTACGATTCCAATTACTACTAAGAATATCAGTAAATAAAAGATGGTATTACGGAAGATACGATTCATTCCTAACCTCCTCTCACGGCATAAACACTATAGTAAATCGTAACATAGAAAAACTTTCTTATACAATTGTAACGCCTATATTTAATTAATTTGAGTAAACACTTGGTTTTAATACTCCCACATAAGGAAGGTTACGGTATTGCTCTTTATAATCTAAGCCATATCCTACTACAAATTCATGAGGAACAGTAAATCCAACATAATCTGCTTTCAGATCAACTTTTCTACCTGTTGGTTTATCTAATAATGTAACAATCTTTACAGATTTCGCTTTACGATATTTAAACAGGTCTACTAGATAGCTTAATGTAAGACCGCTGTCAATGATATCTTCAACGATTAAAATATCTCGACCTTCTACAGAAGTATCAAGATCTTTTAAGATTTTCACTTCACCTGTTGAAACTGTAGAATGACCATAGCTAGATACAGCCATAAAATCCATTTCAAGATATGTATCTGTTCTCTTTAATAAGTCTGCCATAAATGGCATTGCACCTTTTAATACACCAATTGCAAGAGGTACTGTGTTTTTGTAATCCTCTGCAATGATTGCACCTAGTTCGTGCACCTTTTCTTGTATTTGCTCTTCAGAAATTAATACTTTTTCGATATCTTGATTCATCATTTCATTATCCTCCCGGAAGACTCCTTGCTTTTGTAGTGAATAATAATATATTTATCCTTATTTGCTACTCCTTGCGAAATAGCAAATGCAGATCGTTTCAACAAGGGAACCCAAATAATATTTCCACTTGTATCACAAACAATCGGCCACTCTTCTCTTTTTTCCTTTGGTACTTTAGCTTCGATAAAAATACTCTTTATCTTTTTCGTGCCACTCATACCTTGTATTGACATGCGATCTCCATTTTCCCTAGAACGAATACGAAGAGGATATGATATATCCTTATACTTAGCAACAAACACTGTTTCATTCATATTACTCGGTATCTCTTCATTTATTTCTGCTACAAGCGTATCCCCGTTCGGTAATGCGATTACCCCCGGCACTGATAATACTTGCGAAAAAGGAAAAACAATTTCTTGGTTAAATCCAAAACTACATTCTTCATATGTACGAACAATTTTTAAACCATTTGGAAAATCAAGTGAACCTGAAGGTTGTGTTCGTTTAAAAAATGCAATCACCTTGTCAATATGTACAGAAGAAAGCGAAGACGGAATCTTATATTCATAAAGATAGTTTAATATTAGTTGAATCCCTCTTCTTTGTAAAGGCATAGACATGGATTCAAAGTCAGGAATTGATAAGACGATATGTTTATCACTTTTTTTCGTAATTACTTTATTCATCTTTTCAAAAGCTAATTCCTGCAAATACGCTTCATCCTCTTGCATGAGCATACTAAATTTTTGAAATTTCTCATGCACTTGCGGATTTTCCTTTTTCAAATAAGGAAGAATATACTTACGTAATCGATTCCTCGTATATGCTTCTTTTTTATTACTCGGATCAATGCGTGGCACTATTCCTAGCCTATTGCAGTAATTAATAATTTCTTCCTTCGTTACCCCGAGTAAAGGTCTAATTAAATATCCATTATGAAAAGGGCGCTTCACAGCAATTCCCGCATACCCTTTCGGAGTACTCCCTCTTACAAGGCGCATTAAAATCGTCTCTACTTGATCATCTCCGTGATGCCCAAGAGCTACATACAGTGCATCATATTTCTTCATTATTCTTTCCAAAAATGCATATCGGCATTCTCTAGCAGCCATCTGTGCATTCATTCCATATTGCTGTTGATATTGCGATACATTAATTCTTATCGTTTCGCAAATGACCCCTATCTCTTTACAAAGATTTTCTACAAATTGCAAATCCTCATGAGATTCATTCCCTCTAAACATATGATCTACATGTGCCACTACAATTTCGAGATTCTTCTCTTCTCTTTTCTCTAATAAATAGTATAAAAGAGCTAAAGAATCTGGGCCTCCAGAAACTCCTACAACAATTGTTGAATGTTCCTTTAATACATCATGCTGCTTTGCAAAATCATCTACTTTTTCAACAAATGTATCTTTCAACTTCGCAATCACCTTTCATGAAACCAAAACAGTAACATACCGTACCTTGCTTATAATGGTACAACTTTTACAAACATTGTGCAAAAAAAAGATGTACAAAATTCTCATTTTTATCTTACATCTCCATCTTTATATGTATAGGGTGACTAAAATTACTTTATCCTACAAAAAAAGGTCTAGGCTAATGCCTAGACTTTTTCATTAAAACATAAAGTTTATACACCTGTTATTGTGCTTGCATGCCCACAATTGGAATCGTAGCCCACTTCGGCATGTTCTTCTTTACTTTTGCAACAACAATAGTCATATCATCCTTTATATACCCATCACTTGAACGAATGACCTCCTCCATAATAATATCAGCGATTTCTTGTGGATCTTCTGTTTGAAGCTCTTTAATTTTCCGTTTCATCCATAGTTCATGATTCTCTACATGCTGTGCTCCTTCAAAGATTCCATCGCTCATCATAACAAGAATATCCCCTGTTTTTAATTGTTCACCAACAACATCCACTTCAACATCTTCAATAATTCCCATTGGCAAATTACTTGCTTCTATTTTTAAAATACTATTTCCACGCTTTACAAAACTCGGAGTCGAACCAATCTTTAAAAACCTCGCACTTGCATCTCGTAAATCTACCATGGCTAAATCAAGTGTTGTAAACATCTCCTCAGTCGTTCTCAAAGAAAGAATTGAATTAATAGATTTAATCGCTATCTCTTCATCAATACCTGACTGTAATATTTTTTGTAGTAGTTTTACTGTTTCTTTACTTTCCATGTGCGCCCTCTGCCCATTTCCCATCCCGTCACTAATCGCAAGTGCATATTTACCAACACTCAAATCCATCATTGCATATGAATCTCCTGAGACAAACCCGCCCCCTTTTGCAGCTGTAGCAAGTCCCGTATCAAGAGAAAATGTTTTTGCTGAACCAAACGATATCATACTATGACCATTTGGATAAGCAGACTTTTCCTCATGTTTAACAACAATATTTTCTTTTAAAATATCCGAAAGCATCGGTGCAACCAATTTATCACATTCACCATGTTCATTAGATGCAGCTGGAATCGTCATTTCAATATCAATATTACCTCTATCTAAACAGTAAATATCAACATGTTCCACCTCAACACCAAAATCTCGAAATGCCTGCAAGATTTGTTCTTCTTGCACTTGATGATTTTCCCTTTCTCTTTGAATTTCCTTTGCAAAATCCTCCATCACTTTCGAAACACCTAATAATTGTTCCGCCACAATTCTACGATTCTCTTTCATTTGTTTTCGTAACTTTTGTCCTTCATAGAAATGATCTAATTCACCAGCTACTAAGTCCGTTACCTTTTTACCTCTTACACAATGCTTGTCCCATTCGCGAACTAACTTACGATTATGCTGCAATGTTCCTTCTTCTGTTTCATTCATAATTTGTTTCATATAGTCATATGTTTTATCAAAATTAACTACCCAACATTGATCTTTTTTGAAGCACGTTTGACATGTTTTTGCTGTAATTGTGCTTAAGAATAAATCTTCTTCTGTCTCTTTATCATCTTCCTCTACATATCCATATACTGAAAAGCTATTAGATAAGGCAGAAAACACATTTGCAAATTGATTAATTTTATTCGCTGTAACATCACGCATTCTCCGTAAGTATTGCTGTTGATCCTGAGAATGTTCCTGTGTACCAGGCATAAATTTAGCAATACGATCCATAATAATTTTTGGTGTTAATAAGAAGAAAATTATCGCTACACCAGACTCAATTAAAGTTGTTATAATACTAGCCTGTTTATCTACATATAATGTAATTAAACTCGTACCAATTAATAGTCCTAAACTGACTCCTATACGCTTTCCTTCTTTCAACAATCCACCCAATAATCCCGAAAAAGCGAGTAGACTAAGTTGAGATAAGCTTGCCACGTTCGCTAAACTTAATATCAAGCCAGTAACAACCCCGACAGTTGAACCTGTAGCTGCCCCAGCAACGAAGGCGAATAATAAAACTAAATATCTAGTGAAAATATGTTGAATAGACGCATCATAAATGAACCAATCCGTCGTACCTGTTAAAACTGATGCCAATAATATAATTAAACAAACAATTTCTTCTGTTTCTAACGATTGTTGTTTTCCTTTCCTTTCTGTTAAAAGTGGTACACTTTGCAAAAAAATCATTGTTAACACAAAACTAAGGCCCGCTTCAATTGTACTTACGAGTAGATCATACATAGTAATCGTTTGTTGCGCGAAATACACAACAACAAGATGTGCGGTTAGTGCGGAGATAAATACTTGAAATGGTACAAGTCCAACGGTTTTACGTGTAAACCTACTAAAGAAGATATTGTAAATGAAGAAAGTAAAAATGGATGCAAAGGTGAAAAATAAATTATCTATCGAAATCGAAAGCGCCCCACCCATAAGGGCCAAAAATGCAAGCGGCATTTTATCCCGCTTCATAACATAAACGGCAGCAAAAAATGGCAATGCAAACGGTAAAATATTCGTTAATATATATGCTCGTCCTAAAAGAAAACCAATGACAACAATAATAAATCCCCATCTAAAGAAAACCTGTTCGAACTTCATGCGTAACTTACTCGTCCACTTTATCGTCCTTAGCTGTCCATCATTCATCGCCAATGCACTTGTATTCATAGTATTCCTTCCTGCTTTAGGCATATTTTTAACACCACCTGCATAGTTTAATTACTGTCATTATAAAAGATGGTTATTGGGATTTTTGTCAAAACAACAGTCCGCATTCTTATAATCGTTCGACTTTTTATTCGAAATAAATCTACGTATATACAATGTATTCAACGAATATAAAATTAAATGATTTAATTTTCAGAAAATAATGGATGTTTTTGTAGAAGCATTGCACATATTCATAATTTCTTGACAAAAAAAGATCATGCACATGTGCATGATCTTTTTAGATGACCCGTACGGGATTCGAACCCGTGTTACCGCCGTGAAAGGGCGGTGTCTTAACCACTTGACCAACGGGCCGTTAAATTAAATATAGCGGCGGAGGGGATCGAACCCCCGACCTCACGGGTATGAACCGTACGCTCTAGCCAGCTGAGCTACACCGCCATGTCGTCTTATTTAACGGACAATTAGTATCATATATCAGTTTATATTTAAAGTCAATACATTTCAAAAAGTTTTTTGTTTTTTTGAATTTATGTTCCTTCACATAAAAAAGCACCCCGAGTAATTTACCCTGGGCACCTCTCTATATGTTAAGAATAAAACGTCTGTTTTATCCGCGACGAGCGCCACGGCCACCACGTTTAGATTCTGTATTACGCTTTAAAGAAGTCAAACGATCTTCACTATCTTTTAAAAAGCGTGCCATTTTTTGTTCAAACGTTTCTTTTTGATTACGGTTGTCGCCGCCACCGCCGCGGTTATCTCTGTTAAAAGAACGATTACGTTGTGGACGTCCAGAACGTTGTTGGTCACCGCCGCGTTGGTATTCACCACGTGGACGATCTCCTTCTGTTTTTTCACGCTCTTTCGCTTTTTTAATAGATAGACCAATTTTGCCATCTTTTTCAACATTAATAACTTTTACTTCTACTTGGTCGCCTACTTTTAAGTGATCGTTAATATCTTTCACATAATTATCAGCAACTTCACTAATATGAACAAGACCCGTTAAGCCTTCTGGCAGCTCCACAAAAGCCCCAAAATTTGTAATACCTGTTACTTTACCCTGTAACTTGCTGCCTACCTCGATTGACATAAAAAAAATGCTCCTCCTTAGTGGTTAAAAAGTCAAATTTTACTTTATTATATATAATCCTAAAATATAGTGTCAATAAGACATACTCTACTTAGAAACAGGAAAAATTATCTCCCCTTTTCCAGAGAAGAAATAATCCCTTCTAGCAATCTTTAAAACGTACTCTTCATCATTTAACTTTTGAACGTCATTTTTTAGACTTTTTTCTTTTTTCGTTAATGAATCCAATTCTTTTTTCATGTCCTTAACTTTTGCTTCTTTTGCTTTAATGGAACTGTTTTGTTGATAAAACGTCACACTAATACTCGCAATAATTGTAAAAGCAAAGACAAGAAAAACCGCTAAACGGCGATAAAGTCGCTTCCTGTTGTCGTTCGTTTGTATTATATGTTCTTTAACAGGATTTGGACTCTGCTCTTCGATTGTTCTTTGTCTCAGTTCCCTCATTTCCGAGGTCCCCCTAACTTCTTTTTTATACGCTCCCATAAACCGGAGATATGTCCCTTCAATTTCGTTACATATTGTAGGAACTCTACATGCTTCATTATAAAAAGTTTAACACGATTAGGGAGAAGTTTCCATATGAGCGAAGCAATAAATCGAACAGGCCAGAAAAAAACTTTCCATACGAAAAGTAATATCCAAACAAGAAATCTCCATAACACATGTCCAATTGAAAGTAGTATACGAAATAAGAATAATATAAATGCAACAACTAGCTGCGCTATAATAATAACAGGTTTTATCATGAGTAGCTGTATAATTCGAATAAAAAATTGTATTGTTTGTACAAAAATATAGATGAGAAAATTTAACATCTTCATGTACAGTGCTTTCAAAAGACTCTGATATGCCGCAAAACCACACAGCAATGCTAAAAACACATATATACGTAACTCCGCTTCATTAACGAGTAATAACACATAAAAGACAAGTAGTGCTTGGACAATCCAAAATAATATATCATGTATAAATACAAGCCAACGCTTACGCTGCGTACGTTTCAAGAAACGCTGGTATGTATCTAGAGATGCACCAATCCAAGCACCCATTCCGATCATTGAAAGCATTGTATACAATTGAACTGTTAAGCTCATTTAAACAACTTACTAAAGAAGCCTTTAGTTTTCTCCCCTTGATTCTCATCAATATACAGCATCTCATGAATTTTACCTTTAATCGATACAATGCCTTTTTCTACATCTAAATTTTTCATTTGTAAATTTTGGCCACGAATCGTTAAAAAACCCATTACAGTTTCGAGTAAAAACTCTTCACTATCAAAACTTTCCACTTGCTTTACACCAGTAATGTCGATTACACGCCTGCCACGCATGATAATATCGTGCTCTACAGAAACATTTTGTTGATTAGAAGACATAGCTGAGTAACCATTATTCACGAAAATCCCCCCATAGCTTTATACTAGCTATTAATAATGATATGAAGGGACGAATTATTTTAGAACAAGCCTTCTTCTGCTTTTACTTTTTCTTCACGAACTATGCTATACATGTTTGCTGCATCTTCTTTTTTTGTTGTTTCCTTTAGTTCATTTATTTTTACAGTCACTATTTTTTGCCCAAAGCGAATTGTTAATTCATCTTCTACTTTCACATCAGAACTCGCCTTTGCAACTTGTCCGTTAATTGAAATTCTTCCTTGGTCAGCAACTTCTTTCGCTAATGTTCTTCTTTTAATTAAACGTGATACTTTCAAAAACTTATCTAAACGCATTTTATTTCCCCCTTATTAACGCTCTGTTCGTTTTGCTTCCTCCCACAAAACGTCCAATTGCTCCAACGTTAGCTCCTGCATCTCTTTGTTCATTTCAGCTACTTTTGCTTCCATATACAAAAACCGATTCATGAATTTTTCATTTGTTGTGCGTAAAGCTTCTTCTGGATCTAATTTATAGTGACGAGCTATATTTACAAAAGCAAATAGTAAGTCACCAAATTCACCAAGCATTTTTTCTTCATCCATATTCGTAACTTCTTGTTGGAATTCCTGCCACTCTTCTAATGCCTTCTCTATCATCGGTTTTACATCAGCCCAATCAAATCCGACTTTACCAGCCTTCTTCTGAATTTCATAGGCACGCATTAATTGTGGTAAATTCTTTGGGATTCCAGTTAAAACAGAGTCTCTCACAGATCCCTTTTCCTGTTTTTTAATTTCTTCCCAATTTACAACTACTTCATCTGCGTTATTCACATCTACATTTCCAAACACGTGCGGATGGCGACGTACCATCTTTTCAGATAAAGTTCGAATAATGTCATCTATAGAGAACCATCCCTCATCTTCTCCAATTTGAGCATGAAGCATAACTTGTAGTAATATATCTCCAAGTTCTTCAACTAAGTGATCATCATCTTCTTCATCAATTGCTTCTAACACTTCATAAGCTTCTTCAATTAAATATTTCTTTAAAGATTGGTGCGTTTGCTTCTTATCCCACGGACAGCCATTCGGCCCACGGAGCTCGGCGATAATCTCTCTAAGCACATCAAATTGTTGATATAAAGATGCACGCTCCATCACCGGCGGTACATATACACTCGTTAAATTATTTAACTCTGTTTCATGATCTAACATGTATAACGGTACCTTTTTCACTTGTTCAAATGAAGTTCCTGCCGCCGTTACAATATACACCTCATAATCGTCTGGTAACATTTCCATTAACGTTAACTTCACATCAGATGCAACAAACGCATCATACACTTGGCAAAAGATTAAATGCTGACGTAATTCTAATTGTCCTCGTTCAAATGATGTAGCATCAATTAATTGAAACCCTTCAATTGGATCAATTTTCAAACTAGCAAACATCGGATCAAGGAAACTTTGTCCACCCTCAATTCGAATTTCAATCTGTTTATTTTCGCCTTTTTGTAAAAGCAATTGAACAGTTCTTTCTGCCACAAGCGGATGACCTGGAACAGCATAAATAATCTCTGTTCCTGCAGCTTGTTCTAACAATGTATTCGCAATTGTTTCATATACAATCTCAAAAGTGTCATGCGCTTCGTATATATTATCGAAAGCAGTATATTTTATACCTTCCTTTTCTAACTCTTCTATAACTGGATGTTCCTTCGTTCTAACAAACATATGATTTGCTTCTTTTATTTTCCGGTACACACCCATTGTTAGCTGATCTAACTCACCAGCACCTAATCCTAAAACAGTAATTAATCCATTCACAGCCTGTCACCTCTATCCACTCTTCTTCAATGAACCTTCCTTTTTCTCTTCTTTCATAAAGGTTCCTAATTCTTCTTTCGTAAATACCTGAAATTTTAAAATTAAGAATACATATACTAAACCGCCAATTAACACACCTAGTAATGCTTCTGTCGTTGCCATACCTCTGTATTCGGCCTCAATAGGTAATCCTGAAATTTGAAACACACGCATAAATACCTTTAATATGAAAGCCATGCCTAACCCGCTAGCCATCACACCTAACACATTCTTTTTACTAAAGAGCGGTTCTCCCACAATCCGTATAAGCAATACACTATTGAATACAGCGATCATTATAAGAGCAACTAAGGTCGCTATCGCCGCTCCGGTTACACCAAAGTGCGGCATTAATATATAGTTTAGCGCTAACTTCAAGCAACCTCCCAACACAACAAATAAAGCTGGTTTTAATGTTTCTCCCAATCCCTGCAAAATAGAAGCAGTTGTAATTGATAGCGCACTAAACAAAATAGAGATAGATAAAATCGCTAACACACCTGATCCATCACTGTTTTCAAACAACATAATATTTGTTGGTTTCATGATACAAGCTAATCCGATTGATGCCGCAAATCCGATAACAATCGTAATTTTCATCGCCAATTGTACCTTTTCTCGAATAAATGCAAGATCCCCTCTTTCTTTCGCTCCAGTAATAATAGGAATAAGTGAAAGTGAAAATGAAGTCGTTACAACGGTACCAAGTTGCATAAGCGGAATACTTCTATCATAAACACCTTTTAATACCTTTGCGACTTCCGGCTGTTCTCCAACGCGGATCAGTAAACTATAAAACGAAACTGAATCTGCCATTTGAATAAAAATTAAGACTAAGTTACTAATACAAATTGCTATTCCTTGCCAAAAGAGAATTCGAATAATCTTCTTTTTATGTTTAACCCCTCTCCATCCTCGTGAGAAGATGGAACGAAAATCGTGACGCATATACAATAAAAGTACGATAATCCCAATAAGTCCACCTGCAATTGACCCTAACATAGCCCCTGCACCAACTGTGTATAAATCAAAGCTATGAGCAATAAGGAATAATGACAAAAAGACAATAATTGAAACACGAATCGTTTGTTCGATCACCTGCGAAACAGCTGTTGGCATCATATTATTAAATCCTTGAAAATACCCTCTCGCTACAGATAAAAATGGCATTAATAAGAATGAAAATGAAATGACACGCAATAATTTATCTAAATGTACATCCCCCATAGCTAATGCTATTATTTTGGCGCCAAAAAACAATGTAAAAAAGCCTATAAAACCAATCCCTAATAAAAACCAAAAAGAAACGCATATAATCTCTTCTGCCTCTTTTTGCTTACCTCGTTCCAAACGTTCTGCCACCATCTTGGAAATAATAATAGGAAATCCGTAAGTGGTCAAAATTAAACAAAATCCATAAAACGGATAAATTTGTTGATAAATGTAAAACCCAACATCTCCCGCTATATTTTGATATGGAATACGGTAAAAAGCGCTTAATACCTTCGTAACAAAACTTGCGATTGTTAATATAATAGCCCCACGCCAAAAGGCTTGATACTTCTTCGCTTCCATACAAGAAAACTCCTTTTCCTATTCTCACCTCTCGTATTATATCATAAAGAAAAAAACAAACTCCCCTTTCAAATCCCCTCATTTGTACAAACGATAAGACCTTATTTGAAGATAATAAAAACGTTCAATGAAAAAAGGTAGCACATTGCTACCTTTTTCGCTCAAGATCATTCTATTTCTAAATAAGAATCCCATTTTTTTCATGATGAAATATCATAATTAGGAAAGATTGCTACTTATAACAGTTTTCACTTCATTACTGCTCCATTTGTTTTGCTAAGAAGCTTGCAGCGGTATTTACCGCTTTATGTTCTATTTCACTAATAATGTCTTCTTTTGAAAAGATGATGACAGCTCCAATTGGATCACCATTTGCTACAATTGGTCCAACTGTATAAGATTGCACTTTTTCTGTTACACCGTCAATAATGGAAATTTCACTTTCGTCTGTCATAATAACAGATTTACGTTCTTCCATTGTCTTTTCAACCAAATCGCCGACACTTTTATTTAAGTATTCTTTTTTCGATACTCCTGATACTGCGATAATAGAATCACGGTCACATACGAGCACGTTATGTCCTAAGCTATCATATAAAGCGTCAGCGTATTCTTTTGCAAAATCACCTAACTCACTAATCGGAGAATATTTTTTCAAAATTACTTCTCCGTCTCGATCAACAAAAATTTCTAAAGGATCCCCTTCACGAATACGTAGGGTTCTACGAATTTCTTTCGGGATTACCACCCTACCTAAATCATCAATTCGACGTACAATTCCAGTTGCTTTCATTCTAATGCTGCCTCACTTTCTACTGATGATCAAAGTGGTGAATTTACCTGTTCATGTAAAAATCACCAACTGTTAAACATAGTATTTTACACATTAGTTCTTCTATACACGTCGAATTACATTTTTTATCTTGTTTTACGCATTTATTACTTCTTTTTTCACGTCAGATAAGCCTTTTAATAAATTTTCAGCAATTGTTAACCATTTTGACGTCTCTAAACCATTCGTTTTCATAACTACTTTCAAACGTGATCCTTCCATACCAAGACCAATCATTCGGCCAAAACTATTTCCAAGCATGAATAATTTTCCACCATCAATATTTTGACTCGCTTGCTCAGAGAATAAAAATGTTACTTCAAATTTCGTTTGCTTAATTAACTCGATTTTCTCTTTTGTTGCTAACACTTTAATATTTGCGATTTGTAATAAATAGCCTACCTCTTGTGGATAATCTCCAAATCGATCAATCATTTCTTCTTGTAATTCTTCAATATCCTCAATTGTAGAAACACCTCTAAATTGTTTATACATCATAATTTTTTGTTTACTATCTGAAATATAAGCATCTGGTAAATATGCATCCACTTCTAAATCAATTTCAACATCAATTGTATTTTCGACCCCTTGAGGTCCTTTACGCTGTTCAATTGCATCTTTCAACATTTGAGAATACAAATCAAATCCAACAGAATCAATAAATCCATGTTGTTCAGCACCTAGTAAATTACCTGCACCACGAATCGATAAATCCCTCATTGCAATTTTAAATCCCGATCCAAGCTCTGTGAATTCTTTAATTGCTTGTAAACGCTTTTCAGCAACTTCTGATAGCACTTTATCACGTTTATATGAAAAGTATGCATAAGCAACACGATTCGAACGTCCAACGCGGCCCCGGAGCTGATACAATTGCGATAATCCCATACGATCTGCATCAAATACAATTAACGTATTTACATTTGGAATATCTACACCTGTCTCGATAATTGTTGTACTCACAAGAACGTCATGCTGCCCCTCTAAAAACGAGAGCATGACAGATTCTAACTCGCTTTCATTCATTTTCCCATGTGCATATGTTACACGAGCATCCGGCACCAGCATTGAGATCTCATCTGCTTTTCTTTCAATATCTTCAACGCGGTTATATAAGAAGTAGATTTGACCACCTCGTGCAAGCTCTCGCTCTATCGCCTCTCGAATTAACGCTGGATTATACTCCACAACATACGTTTGTACTGGGAAACGATTTTCTGGTGGTGTCTCAATAACAGATAGATCACGCACACCAAGCATAGACATGTGAAGCGTACGCGGGATCGGGGTTGCCGTTAATGTTAACACGTCAACATTCGCTTTCAGTTGCTTAATCTTTTCTTTATGAGTAACACCAAACCTCTGTTCTTCATCGATAATAAGAAGGCCTAAATCTTTATAAGTTACATCTTTAGATAAAATACGATGCGTCCCAATAACAATATCAACTGTTCCATCTTTTAAACCTTTAATTGTTTCATTTTGTTGCTTTCTTGTACGGAATCGACTTAACAAGCCTATATTAATTGGGTAATCTTGAAAACGCTCCCGAATTGTTTCATAATGTTGCTGCGCAAGAATTGTTGTCGGTACTAAAATCGCAACTTGTTTTTCATCCATAATTGCTTTAAATGCTGCACGAATAGCCACTTCTGTTTTCCCATAACCAACATCACCACAAAGAAGCCTATCCATCGGGCGTCCTCGCTCCATATCTTTCTTAATCTCTTCAATAGAACGTAATTGATCTTCCGTCTCTTGATATGGGAAAGACGACTCAAACTCTTGCTGTTCAGCAGTATCGGGTGTATACGCATAACCTTTCGATGCTTCACGTTCTGCATATAGTTTAATTAAATCATCTGCAATGTCTTGTACAGATTTTTCAACTTTCGTCTTAACTTTTTTCCAATCATTTCCACCTAATTTGTAAACTTTCGGGTCCTTACCTTCAGACCCTACATATTTTTGCACTTGGTCAATTTGTTCGATTGGAACGTATAACTTATCGTTGCCTTGATATTTAATATTTAAGTAATCTTTATGAACACCGTTAATTTCTAACGTTTCAATTCCTAAAAACTTACCGATACCATGATTTACATGAACAACATAATCTCCAACTTTTAGTTCCGAGTAACTTTTAATACGTTCTGCATTGGACAACTTTTGCTTACGTTGCGATTTTTTTATCTTTTTATGAAAAAGCTCTTTCTCAGTAATAACAACAAGCTTTTGCATCGGCATTTCAAATCCTGCATGCAAATCACCTACAGCAATTTGTAATCGTCCAGGAAGTAATATATCCGTAGATTCTACAATATCCGCTTCAATATCATAGTCACTTAAAATATGTTGTAATTTTTTTGCTCGTTCATCATCCGTTCCAAGTACAACCGTTGTAAAATGCCCTTCAGTCCATCTATCAATTTCGGTTTTTAACAACTGCATTTGCCCATGGAAATCCTGCATTGTTTTACATGTTACATTTACAATGTTTTGCGGATGTGTATGTGCGATATGACGTAAAAATAGTGTTAAATACACAAAGCTTCTTTTTTTATGATGAAGAAATTCTTCAAATGAATGCGAGAATACTAAATCCTGAATAATTGCTCCTTCGCTAAGAAGTGATGTATACCACTCTGCTTCTTCCGTTTCAAGATGCGATGCTGTTTCTTGAATACGAGAAATTTCATCTAAAATAACGACACCGTTCTCCGGTAAATAGTCTATTAGACTAGCAGGTGCTTTATAGAAAATAGATAGGTATTTAAACATTTGTTCTATACTCTGTCCATTTTTCAACATTTCTATCTCATGACTAACTGTTTCAAGTACTGCAGTCTTCAGTTTGTCATCAGAAAGTTTTTTCATTGTCTTCATTAAACCTTCTTCAAGACGTTCAATTCCTACATTTATCTCTTCTTTTGAAAACAAGAACTCTGTTGCAGGACCAAATCTTACACTTTCTTTTTTACCTTGAGATCGTTGTTCCTCTACATCAAATAATCGAATAGAATCAACCTCTGTATCGAAAAATTCGATACGAAAAGGTAGCTCTTCAGTTAATGGATAAATATCTAATATTCCTCCGCGTAAACTGAACTCTCCGGGCGCTTCTACCATCGACTTACGTTCATAACCAATATGATGTAATGTATGAAGCAACGCATCTAAATCAATCTCTTGCCCTAGACTAATTTCAATTTGCTTTTGCTTCCACAACTCTTTTATCGGTAAAAATCTGCGTAATCCAGCAACTGGAACGACAATAATACCGTTCTCTCCCATCGATAAACGATTTAATACTTCGATACGCTGCGCCTTTAGCTCTGGACTTGCAACACCAATTTCCGATGCAATTAACTCATTTACTGGATATAACCATACGTCTTTTTCACCAAGAAGTGATACTAAATCTTCGTATACTTTTTGTGCTTGATATAAATTGTGCGTCACAACAAGTTGCGACTGTTTTGTTTTTTTATATAAAGCAGCCATTAATAACGAACGGGAAGACGTTGCCATGCCTGATACAAGCTGCTCTTTTAACCCTTCTTCCAATCCATTAATAATAGATTGTATTTCTTTATTTTTATAAAATTGCTCTAATAACCCTATCATTTTCAAAACTCCTCTCAACATAAAGAGCAAGCTACTATATTTTTATGCAAATATTTTGGAAAAGGAAAACAGAAAAATGCTTTGGACATGCCAAAGCTACAACATTTCATTGCAGAAATTTTTCATATTCATAATACTCAGGATAAGATGCGAGTGTTTCTTCGCATGATTCACAAATCGTTTTTATATATATATTTCCATTTTCATGAAAATGAATCATATCTAACATTTCTTGCTCTGTTAGTTGAAATAAAACGTCGCTGTAGACTTTTTCTACAGTAATGGAACCTATATTACTTCCACAATGCCTACAATAATAATGTCCGTCCATACTATCCTCCTAAATGTACAGTTACTACTAGTATGGATAAAAACACTATAAAATATTCCAATTCGAATCATTAACTATTATAAGTATTCATAATTTGAAGAAAAGGTTTATTTAACCATTCCTCACATGCATCTGCCGCCTTTTCAATGGAATGATTTACATCCGGTATCTCTTCTGAAGTAAAACGCCCCAGCACATAGTCCACTACCTTCATTCCATTTTTCGGACGATCGATTCCCATGCGAATACGCTGAAATTCTTGTGTTCCTAAATGGGAAATTGTTGATTTCACGCCATTATGTCCACCTGTACTGCCCTTCATACGAAGGCGTAATTTACCTACAGGAATATCTAAATCATCATACATAACAACAAAATCCTCTACATCAATTTTATAATAATCCATAAGGGGGCGGATACTTTCCCCAGATAGATTCATGTACGTGAGTGGCTTTAATAAGATTACTTTTTCCCCATTAACAAACCCCGCTCCAAATAAACCTTTAAATTTTTGTTCACTTAAAGAAATATTCCAACGTTTTGCAAGTTCATCAATCGCCATAAATCCAATATTATGCCTTGTTAATTCATATTCTCTACCCGGGTTCCCAAGTCCTACTATTAATTTCATTCTTGTATCACTACTTTCTTTTTACGATACGAAAAGACGTAACCAAATTTGGTTACGTCTCATTCTATCCAATTAATTGAATAATACACTTACAGATTCTTCTTCATAAACACGAATGATTGCTTCTCCGATTAATGGAGCGACAGAAAGTTCGTGCACCTTATCAATTTTCTTCTCTTCTGGTAATACGATAGAGTTCGTTACAACTAACTCTTTAATATTTGAATTTTGAATACGTTCAATTGCTGGACCAGATAGAACTGGGTGTGTACAGCAAGCATATACTTCAGAAGCACCGTTCTCAACAAGAGCGTTTGCTGCTAATGTAATTGTACCAGCTGTATCAATGATGTCATCAATTAAAATCGCTGTTTTGCCTTCGATGTTACCGATAATGTTCATTACCTCTGATACGTTTGGACGAGGACGACGCTTATCGATAATAGCGATTGGCGCTTTCAGGCGATCTGCCATTTTTCTAGCACGTGTTACACCACCATGGTCAGGAGATACAATCACGATATCTTTAAGACCTTTTGTCTCAAAGTAATCAGAAAGAATCGGTACACCCATTAAGTGGTCGATTGGGATATCAAAGAACCCTTGAATTTGCGGAGCATGTAAATCTAGAGTGATTACACGAGTTGCACCTGCTGTTTCAAGCAAGTTTGCTACAAGTTTCGATGTAATTGGTTCACGAGAGCGCGCTTTACGGTCTTGGCGCGCATAACCATAGTAAGGAATAACAATATTAATCGTTTTTGCAGATGCACGTTTTAATGCATCAATCATAATAAGTAATTCCATGATATGTTCGTTTACTGGGAAGCTTGTAGATTGAATAATGAATACATCGCAACCACGGATACTTTCTTCAATGTTAATTTGAACTTCTCCATCACTAAAACGGTCAACAGAACATTTTCCTAGTTCTACTCCAATATGCTTTGCAATTTGCTCAGCAAGTTCCTTATTAGAGTTTAAAGAGAATACTTTCAAATTAGAATTTAGATATTGAGTCGACATCTAGATTAACCCTCCACATTATGATTTTTTCTTATTCAGCAATTGATCAACATAGTTTTCTTTGTTAACTTGACGTGCACGTGCAACTGATAATGCTTTTGATGGAACATCCTCTGTAATTGTAGAGCCTGCTGCCACATAAGCACCATCTTCAACTGTTACAGGAGCTACAAGGTTTGAATTACATCCAATAAATACCCCGTCTCCAATTACAGTTTTAAATTTATTCTTGCCGTCATAGTTCACCGTAATCGAACCACAACCAAGATTCACGTCTTCTCCAATTTGTGCATCCCCGATATAACTTAAGTGTGAAGCTTTACTTCTATTACCAAAAACAGTTTTTTTGATTTCTACGAAGTTTCCAACGCGCACTTCATCTCCAATAACTGAATCTGGGCGAATATGTGCAAATGGACCAACTGAAACTTCTGTACCAATCTTGCTGTCATGTACAGTCGATTGGCGAATTGTCGTACGTTCTCCAATTTCACTATCGCGAATTACTGTATGTGGTCCGATTTCACAATCAGAACCAATTACAGTTTTACCCTCAATAATTGTTCCCGGATGAAGAACTGTATCACTACCAATAATTGCATCAGCAGAAATGTATGTGTTACTTGGATCGATAATTGTAACACCATTTACCATATTTTTTCGGTTAATACGATTTTTCATAATAATTTCCGCTTGCGATAGAGCGACTCTGTCGTTAACACCTAACGTTTCATCGAAATGCTCCGTTTGGTAAGCTGATACGATATGACCTTCATTTTTTAAAATCTCAATAACATCTGGAAGGTAGTATTCACCTTGTACGTTATCATTTGAAACTTTAGAAAGTGAAGCAAATAGTGCCTTATTATCAAAACAATACGTACCTGTATTGATTTCTGTAATAGCTAGCTCTACTTCATTCGCATCCTTATGCTCAACGATTTTTTCAACATGACCATTGTCATTACGAACGATACGGCCGTATCCAGCAGGCTCTTCTATGTATGCTGTTAGCACGGTCGCCTTCGCTCCTGCTTCTTCATGATGCTGAAGCAATGCTTCCATTGTTTCAGCTGTTATTAGAGGTGTGTCACCACAAATAACTAAAGTTGTTCCTTCTTCGTTTGCAAGTACATCCGCAGCTTGATCAACAGCGTGTGCTGTACCTAATTGCTCTGCTTGTAATGCAAATTCACTTATGTTTCCTAGTTGTTCTTGTACTTTTTCAGCACCATGTCCGACTACCGTTACAAGTTTCTGCATTCCTAATTGAGATACTTGATCGACCACATGCTGTACCATTGGTTTTCCACATACAGGATGAAGCACTTTGTATAGCTTCGACTTCATACGTGTGCCTTTACCTGCAGCTAGAATCACTGCAAATCTGTTTGACATATAGACCCTCCATCGCAACCTATTTATCCATTAAAGATATTATCCTAAATCATCATATATTTCAAGAAACACGGCATAACTATTAAATTTTACCATAATTCTTATAAGATGTTTTACTCTTTAGTATCTTTTTTAAGAAATAAGCTATACTATTTTAAATGTTTTTGAAAAAATTAGAAGTTTTTCTCCGTATTTACGGATTTTATAAAAATTTTCGGGGGGAGGAATGTAGTGGTAAACCTTTTAAATGATTTATTGATTTAATATTTTCTACTTAAAATGAGTGAGTGTCTTATAAGAGTTTACAAAAAACAAATCCCTGTAAGGGTTTACAGGGATTTGCTACAAAATTATAGGGATTTTTTAGGAACCCCTTTTCATTCGAATTTTACGAAGCTCCTGCTTCTTCAAACTCAACTTCTTCTAACTCGCCTAAACGGTGATACTCCGTTAAAACCGCATCTTGAATTTTAGAACGTGTGTTGGAATTAATTGGATGCGCAATATCACGGAACTCCCCATCTGGAGTACGTTTACTTGGCATTGCTACAAATAATCCATTATTGCCATCAATTACACGAATATCATGAACAACAAATTCATGGTCTAGAGTAATAGAGGCAATCGCTCTCATACGGCCTTCTGTGTTTACGCGGCGTAATCTTACGTCAGTCACTTCCATCTTGTGTTCACCACCCTTTTCTAAATAAGCGATATATTTGTATAAATTCCACAAAATTTCTATTTTCCCTCTAATTTTTTAAAAATTTTTAAGATAAAAATTTTTATTTTAGTTGAATATAAGAATTAGTGGAGGTTATCGCTTACAAAAATTTATTTCACAAGGGCAATTACTTCAATTTCAACAGAAACATCTTTCGGTAATTTTGCTACTTGTACACAAGAACGTGCTGGTTTATGTGTAGAAAAATATGATCCATACACTTCATTTACAGCATTAAAATCATCCATGTCTTTTAAAAATACAGTAGTTTTCACAACTGTATCAAATGAAGCTCCAGCTTCCTGTAATACCGCTTGTAAGTTTTGAAACACTTGCTCTGTTTGTACTTTTACATCACCTGTTACAAGCTCCCCACTTGCCGTTAATGGAATTTGTCCTGAACTGTAGAACATATTATTTACAATAATCCCTTGTGAATATGGTCCGATCGCTTGTGGTGCTTGATTTGTTTGAACAACTTTCATATTTTTCACCCTTCATATGATTTATTTTTTACTCTTTAAAAATAGTTTACCTTCAGGATTTTGTCCATCTATTTCGCAATTTATAAAGTATAGCGTGTACAAAAAAAGATAAAGCTATTTGCTTTACCTTTTTATTCAGCCTCTACAAGCCCTTTATCAAATGGTGCAAGTGAATAATTTCCCTTTTCTACTTGAATCGCTCTTTCTTTTACATCCACTTCTGACAGACGAATTAATGATACGAAATTATTAATGAGTCTTTCTTCAATATCTGTAGACTCTACTAATACACCAATCCCCACAACATTTGCTTTGAACTCTTCTAACATGCTAATCATACCTTGAATCGTTCCTCCAGCTTTCATGAAGTCATCAATGATTAAAACGTTTGCACCTTCAGGAAGACTGCGCTTCGCTAAAGTCATTGTTTGGATGCGTTTAGATGAACCTGATACATAATTAATACTAACGGTTGGACCTTCTGTTACTTTATTATCTTTTCTCGCAATTACTACCGGTACATCTAAGTAATTAGCGACTGCATACGCAAGTGGGATACCTTTTGTTGCTACAGTCATAACAGCATCAATTGGTTGTCTTGCAAATACAGAAGCAAACAAACGACCTGCGCCATTAATATGACGAGGATTGCTTAAAAGATCTGTCATATATAAATAACCACCTGGCAAAATACGATCTGGGTTTTCAAACAAGCTACAAAGCTCATTAATAATCAGATTTGCCTCTTCTTCACTTATATATGGAATATATTTCACTCCTCCTGCTGCCCCTGGTATCGTTTGCAATGTGCCGACCCCTTGTTGTTCAAACGTTTGCTTAATAATAACTAAATCTTCACTAATGGAAGATTTAGCTGATTGATACCGTTCAGCAAAAAAAGTGAGAGAAACTAGCTGACGAGGATTTTGTAACAAATAATAAGTCATGTCGACTAATCTTGTACTTCGTCTAATTTTCATACTCTCACCTCAAATCACGAATATTCTAAACAAATCATAACGTATTATACGTCTTTATTCAAGCGTTTCTCGCTCTCCTAATAGGCGTACCGCATATACTTGTTCGCAAAACCCTTTTAATCCGTTATAAATACGATGCATTCGCGAATCATGATGTACAAGTCCAAACACGGTTGGACCGCTACCACTCATTAACACTGCATCTGCACCAAAACGTTTCATCTGCGCTTTAATGCGAGCGACTTCAGGATGCATCGCAAACGTTACATCTTCTAATACGTTTCCAACAGTATTACAAATTCCTTTATAATCACCGCGATTAATTACTTCAACCATTTTATCTACGTCTGGATGTGTAACACGATTTAATTTTAAATTCCCGTACACATCAGCTGTAGATACTCCAATATGTGGCTTCGCTAAAATCACCCAACAAGAAGGTGGTGTCTTTATATGCTCAATTTTTTCTCCTCTTCCTGTGGCAATCGCTGTCCCTCCATACACACAAAAAGATACATCTGATCCAATCTCTGCACCAAGTTCCGCCAATTCATCTATCGTAAGACCTAGATTCCATAACTTATTGAGGCCGCGCAGTGTAGCCGCTGCATCGCTGCTCCCCCCTGCTAATCCTGCAGCTACTGGAATCGTTTTTTCAATGGTAATAGATACTCCTTGCTTCACTTTAAATTTTTCTTTTAATAATTTCGCTGCTTGATAAGCTAAATTACGTTGATCATCTGGGACATACCGATTATGAGATACAATTTCGATACGATCTTCTACTAACTCTGTTAGCTCTAAACGATCTGCTAAATCAATTGTTGTCATAATCATTTTTACTTCATGATATCCGTCTTGTCTTTTTCCCAGTACATCTAACGACAGATTAATCTTTGCTGGTGCTTTCACTAGTAGCTTCAACCTATTCACCCACTCTATGTACTCAATCTTTTATCGTTTATTTTACCATAAATTTATAGTAAGACGATGATACTTCCCTAATTATAACGAAAAGCATTCAGAATGAAACTACTTATACAAAATGATAAAACCTTTTAGCGTGCAAAAAGCCGAGGAATTTCTCCTCGGCTACCGTAGCATAGAAAGTATCTTACAACTACTTACTGGTTTTGTTTCATTAATTGCTGCTCTGCAATCTCTATGGCTCTTTTCACCATATTACCAGCATCTTTCGCACGAATTCCGCCCCATCCTTCTTTCTGAACAACATCATAAAATCCAAGCTCTTTTGCAAGCTCTTCTTTAAATTGATTCGACATGACACCTCTTCGTCTACTCAATGCAGAGTCCCTCCTTATTTTGCTACGGTATAGTTAGTATGCAAAATAACGTAGTTTTTCATTTGTGGGAATATATGTAACAAATGAAATGATAATCATAAAATAACTTCATTATGTGGGTCGTCATAAAATGTTAATTCTACGGTTTCTGTTAACACATCAGCATAGCTATAAGATACACGTTGTAATGCATCTTCCTGTTGATCTAACTGTACAACAAAAACAGAACGATATGTCTCTGCAAGTACTCCTGATTGTTCAACAGTCTTTCTTCTTCCACTATTCGCCTTTAACATAAGGCGCTTTCCAAGATGGTGATCTAATTCGCTTTTAATTTCATCTAAACGTTTTGACATATACTTTGCTACACCTCGCTGTAATTTAGATTGAACACTTAAAGCATGATATATCTATCCCAATTATTAACCACAAGTAACAAACAATATGATTACAAGAACCTAATGTGTTCGAATAGATAGAAGAACTACTATATTGTAAAGTTTCCTTGTATAGTTTGTACGTTCTTATTCCTTTTTATCCAATCACTTTCAAATCGTAATTTTGTTTTATTAAATTACTTTGTTTTTTTACAAAAAAAGCAAGGTACATATGTACCTTGCTTACTCATCATAATGTTGGAAGGGTAACCCAGTTCGTAAAATCCCTCTTGTTTCAATTCCACCAAGACCTTTTTCACCAGTAATTGTATTTCGTACAACATCCCATACATTTACTCTCTCCATAAATGAAGTGAAACTAATTTTACCCACTACATAAACAGGATCTAAAGCATGAATATTAATCCTTGACGGTGAACTAGCAAAATTAGCACCAGCTCGAATTAAAGCTTCAAAATGTGACTGACAAGCTCCTGCAAAAATAACCAGTTGATCTAATGATGGATACTTTTTTCGAACTTCTCGAACAGCCTGTACAAAATGTCTAGAATGCCGATAAGCTGCTAAATCTCCCATTACCCCTTTTGACTTTGTATATGCATCGTGACCCGTTATTACTAAAATATCAGGGCGGAAATGATCAATTAAATCTACTACCTTTTCATGCATTTCTGTCTCCTTACAATGAATACCTTGAACAGGAACGCCTATTTTATTATATAAATCTAAGCACTTCCTTAAATATAGTGGATCCCCATCTATATGCAAAACACGTCCAGGCATTTGAAAATAATTCACTTCACTCGTATATCCACCCGTGGAGCTATGTTCATGCCTTTGCTTCATCAATACATAATCTTGCTGAAATAAACGATACGTACGCTCCATTGTTTCTCTTTCACGCTTCGCTCTTTTTTTATATTCTCTCTGATCTATATTAATTAAATCTTCAAGCGGCGCATCTGCCACAAGCCTAACTTCTTCTCCGAATAATATTGCAATTTCCCCTTTTATTTCTATAATACGAAAAAGAATATCCCTATTATGGGAATATCGTTCCACTAAATCTCCAACATGTAAAGCCATTCTCCTACCCCCAAACTCATTAGGCCATCTTACCTGTTTTTAACGTATGAATTTAGAGTAGGAAAGGTGACAAAAAGGACAGCTTGAGTAAGCTGCCCTTTTATTATTTATGACATTATTAGCATAGAGAAACGCCTATTCTGTTTTATGAAGAACTAATGCATTACTTAATGTCGCAAATTCTTCGATTGATAATGTTTCGCCTCTTCGTTTCGGATCAATCCCTACTTCTGTTAGGATTCGATCTAAAAGTTCCTTATCTTTTGGGAAACCATTCAAGTTATTCGATAAATTATTCATCAAAGTCTTACGACGCTGCGCAAAGCTTGCTCGTACTACTTCAAAAAAGAAATTTTCATCTGTTACTTCTACAACTGGCTTTGGGCGTTTTAAAAGACGGATAACTGCAGAATCTACATTTGGTTGCGGTACAAACACTGTACGTGGCACAGTCATAACGGTTTCTACCTCAGTGTAATATTGAATAGCGATTGATAAAGAACCGTACTCTTTTGTCCCCGGTTTAGCCGCTAAACGATCCCCAACCTCTTTTTGCATCATAACAACAAACCCACGAACCGGTAACTTTTCTTCAAGCAATTTAAATAAAATAGGTGTTGTAACATAGTATGGTAAATTTGCCACTACCATTACATCTTGTCCTTCTTCGAACTGTTCCCCAAACACTTCATGTACATCAGCTTTTAAAACATCTTTATTAATAACTGTAACGTTATCATACGGAGCTAGTGTCTCACCTAAAATCGGTAATAATCTTTGGTCAATTTCAAAAGCTACTACCTTCTTAGCACGTTTTGCCAATTGTTCTGTTAATGCTCCTATACCAGGTCCAATTTCAATCGCTCCACTTTCCGAGCCGATTTCTGCATAATCAACGATACGATTTAATACATTCGTATCGATTAAAAAATTTTGTCCTAAGCTTTTTTTGAATGAAAATCCGTATTTTTCAACAATATCTTTTGTGCGATTCGGTGTTGCGATATCCTTCATTTCTTTTCCTCCTGTAGCACTTGTTTATAAGCTTCCGCAAATGCCTCGTTTGAAACTTGAAACATTTGTAAACGTTTATGTAACTGCTTTGCATTTGTATAGCCAATCTTTAATAGCTTACCCATTCTCTCTCTGCGGCTCTTTGCCATTTCTCCGCCCACTAAACCAGCATCGACCAAATCACTCCAACTAATTTCAGTTGTGTAAGCTTCCATTTCTTCATATACATTTTCTAAAGCACGGCGAATTGATTCATTAGAAGCATGTTCTATCCCGACACCCTTTTTCCTTTTCGCAAGCGCCTCTTCTTTCGGTAAAAAGGCATGTTTGCATCCTGGAACTTTCTCCGAGATAATTTTCCGAATACGTTCTCCGGGATAATCTGGATCCGTCAAAATAATAACGCCTCGTTTTTGCTGCGCTAATTTGACTTGCTCAATAACATGATCACCGATTGCTGAACCGTTCGTTTCAATTGTATCCGCATCAACAGCGCGTTTAATTGCGACTGTATCATCTTTACCTTCTACAACGATAATCTCTTTAATTTTCATGCTTGCCTCCACACTCGTTTCGTCTCTACTTAGTAAAACAAAAAAACGAATACTTTTCCATTATTATTTTCCCATTCGTACAATTTAAAAAGCAGCGAAGAAAAAAAGCTCTGCCTGTCCCCTCTTATTGTAACACTTTACTCTTTACTTTTTTCCTAATGATAGACCTGCTTCATTTGACATTAATAAAGAAAAATTTTAGTAGGACTTTTTTAGCTTGTTTTACGAAGAAAATATATAAAAGGAAGAATGGGCTTCCCCATTCTTCCTTTTATTCAACACCAAATAATTTTTTTGCATTTTCTGTTGTTACTTGTGCTACTTCTTCGTATGAAATTCCTTTTAAATTCGCAATTTCCTCTGCTACAAGTTTTACATAACTAGGTTCATTTCGTTTACCACGAAATGGATGAGGCGTTAAGTATGGGCAGTCTGTCTCTATTAATAGCTTTTCCATAGGGATTTCCATAGCAACCTCTTTCGGTTTCTTTGCATTTTTAAATGTTACTGGTCCACCTAATGAAATTAAAAAATTCATATCAATGCATCGCTTTGCCACTTCCACACTACCACTAAAGCAATGCATAATGCCTCCTACTTTAGCCGCTTGTTCCTCTTCTAAAATATCTACGATATCTTGTGTTGCATCACGATTATGAATAATAATTGGTAATTTCACTTTTTTCGCTAATGCAATTTGCTTACGAAATACTTCTTTTTGAATTTCTTTTGGAGACTTATCCCAATGATAATCTAATCCCATTTCACCAAGAGCAACTACTTTTGGATGAGCAGCTAGCTCTTCTAACCAAACTAAATGTTCTTCTGTCATATCAATTGCATCAACTGGATGCCAACCAACTGCAGCATAAATAAAATCATATGTTTCTGCTAATTCAATCGCTTTTTTTATTGTCACTTCATCAAAACCAACAACAACGGTATATGTAACTCCGGCTTCTTTCATCCTTACAATAACTTCTTGTAAATCCTCTTCAAACTGCTCTGCATTTAAATGTGAATGTGTATCAAACAACATGATAAATAACTCCTTTTATATTGAAATAAACTCTATCATAGACAAAAATGAAGTTCATCATAACTTAAACAATACTACAATTTTAATACGAAAGACGCGAATTCCAAAAAATCTTGAACTATAAAAAAGATGCTTCACGAATGTTACACGTGAAACATCTCTTATATTGTCATAATTACTTAATTTTTGTACCATTTGGTAAATTTTGGTCAATACTTGCTAACGATAGCACGCCGTTTTCTTCACCTGCTAAAATCATACCTTGTGATAATTCACCACGTAATTTTACAGGTTTTAAATTCGTTACACAAATCACCTTTTTACCTTTTAATTCTTCTGGTGTATAGAATTTTGCGATACCAGAAACAACTTGACGCTTTTCTGTACCTAAATCAAGTTGAATTTTTAGCAGTTTATCTGCTTTTTTTACAGGCTCAGCTTCTATTACTTCAGCTACTTTCAATTCTACTTTAAAGAAATCATCAATTGTAATTTCTTCTGCCTTTGGTTCTTCTTTTTTCTCTTCTACTTTAGGAGCAGAGCTTTTCATTTGTTCTTTAATATACTCTACTTCTACTTCCATTTCTAAACGCGGGAAAATTGGTTGTCCTTTCATTACCTTTGTTCCTGCTGGAATGCATCCAATCGTAGAAAGGCTTTCCCAAGACTGATGAGCTGCATCAGTAAGACCAAGCTGGGCGAACATTTTACCTGGTGTTGCTGTTAAGAATGGCATAAGCATAACGCCTGTTTGGCGAAGCATCTCTGCCAGATGTGCCATTACAGAAGCTAGTTTTTCACGATCATTCTCATCTTTCGCTAACACCCAAGGTTGTGTTTCATCAATATATTTATTCGTACGACTAACCAATTGCCAAATTGAGCTTAGCGCTACAGAAAACTCCATATTTTCCATTGCTTCTTCTACTTTTTGCAACGTATCTTTTGCAAATACTACTAACGTTTCATCAAACTCCGTTATATTTGCTTTAAACGCAGGAATTTCTCCATTAAAATATTTATCAATCATAGCTACTGTACGATTTAATAAGTTTCCTAAATCATTTGCTAAATCGAAGTTAATACGTTCGACAAAACCTTCTGGCGTGAATACTCCGTCAGATCCAAATGGAACTTCACGAAGTAAGTAATAACGTAATGCATCTAATCCGTAACGATCAATTAACGTAACAGGATCTACTACATTACCTTTCGACTTACTCATTTTTCCATCTTTCATTAAAATCCAACCGTGAGCAAAGACCTTTTTCGGAAGTGGTAAATCTAATGCCATTAAAATGATTGGCCAATAGATCGTATGGAAACGAACGATTTCTTTTCCGACTAAATGAACATCTGCTGGCCAGAATTTTTTATACTTCTCTTCATTCGCTGTTCCATATCCTAATGCTGTAATATAGTTAGATAAAGCATCTACCCATACATAAACAACATGTTTTGGGTTACCTGGTACACGAATTCCCCAGTCAAATGAAGTACGAGAAACTGCTAAATCTTCTAAGCCTGGTTTAATAAAGTTATTAATCATTTCATTTTTACGAGACTCGGGCTGAATGAAATGAGGGTTATCTTCATAGAACTGTAATAGTCGATCTACATATTTACCCATTCTGAAGAAATAAGATTCTTCACGAACAAGTTCTACAGCATGACCACTATCTGGGCTTTTTCCACCAACTACTTTGTCACCTTCCATAATTGGATCAATTAATTGATGCTCTGTGTAGAATGTTTCATCTTGTACAGAATACCAACCTTCATATTCATCAAGATAAATATCACCTTGATCCACTAGTTGCTTGAAGATTTTCTCAACAACATCTTTGTGACGATCTTCAGTTGTACGAATAAAGTCATCATAAGAAATGTCCATCTTCTCCCAAAGTTCTTTAATCCCTGAAACAATGTTATCCACGTATGCTTGTGGCGTAACGTTCAGTTCTTCTGCCTTCTTTTGAATCTTTTGTCCATGTTCATCAGTACCTGTTAAATAGTGAACATCATATCCTTGCATACGCTTATAGCGTGCTATTGCATCTCCTGCTACTGTTGTATAAGCATGTCCAATATGCAGCTTTCCGCTTGGATAATAAATTGGGGTAGTAATATAAAAGGATTTATTTTCCTCTATCATTGTTTTGAACCTCCCGAATGACCTCATATGTATTTATAAACAGTATATCAAAAACTAACACATAAAAACGAGTTAATGCTCGATTATCTTTATCATCTATTACTCATATTCATAAAAAATATACGGTAATAGTCTGAAAAGTTGATAAAATTAAAAAATAAAGTGAAAAATAATTGCAAAAGTCTCCCTTATTCTATTATATATAAGAAGTATAAAAATCTATAAATCTTTTTTAAAAATATAGAATTTAAGAATTGACGGAAATGTAAATGATTGGTATCATATGTCCATAGGGTATTTTGTCGAAAAATGACGAATCAAAAAAATAGACTCGAAAACTTATAAACTATTAGGAGGAAAACGAATATGAAATCTACTGGTATCGTTCGTAAAGTTGATGAATTAGGTCGTGTGGTAATTCCAATCGAATTACGCCGTACATTAGGTATTGCAGAAAAGGACGCTCTTGAAATTTACGTTGATGACGAAAAAATTATCTTAAAAAAATATAAACCAAACATGACTTGCCAAGTAACTGGTGAAGTATCTGACGGTAACCTTTCTTTAGCTGAGGGTAAAATTATCTTAAGCAAAGAAGGCGCTGAACAAATCTTAAACGAACTTCAAGATTACATTCAAACAGCAAAATAAGCTTCTCAATTATGAGAAGCTTATTTTTTATCGACATGATAGATTTGATACACGTCTCGTTTCGACAAGTCTCGATCTTTAGCGACTGTTTTTATCGCCTCTTTTGAAGACATCCTTTGTTCATTTATATAGTGTTCAATATGATCATATACTGAAATTGACTCCCACCATTGTTCCTCTTGAGCTACTTCTTCTGTTGATCCTGCTACTAAAATGCAAAATTCGCCACGAACTTCATTCTGCTTTGTCCATTCAATAGCTTCTTCAATTGTGCCGCGAATAAACTCTTCAAATTTTTTCGTTAGCTCTCGGCATAAAACAATTTCTCTATTCCCTAGTACTTCTTGCATAGAAATTAATGTATCATCTAATCGGTGCGGCGCTTCATAAAACATCATTGTAGTTGGGATATAACGTAATTTTTCTAATTCAGCTTTTCGTTCCTTTTTATTTCGTTGTAAAAAACCGTAAAAATAAAAATGTTTCGTTTCGAGTCCCGACGCAATTAATGCTGTAAGTGCAGCATTTGCTCCTGGAAGAGGAATAACATGGTATTGTTCTGCTACAGCCTCTACAACAATATCGTAACCTGGATCAGAAATACATGGCATACCAGCATCACTCACAAGAGCTACAGTCTTTCCATTCTCTAACTTATCTAAAATTTTCCTTCCGCTTACTTCCTTGTTATGCTCATGGTAACTCATAACTGGTGTTTCAATTTCGAAGTAATTGCAAAGCTTTTTTGTTTGCCGCGTATCTTCAGCCGCAATGACATCTGCCTCTTTTAAAATTCGGATTGCACGAAATGTCATGTCTTCTAAATTCCCGATTGGAGTTGGTACTAAATATAGCACTCCCTTTTCAATTTGTTGAAAGCTTTTTTGCTGCCACATAGCGTTCTCCTTTTTGCATATATTCTTCTTTTTGTTTTCTGCTCAACTGCTTAAAATGATATTCAGCCTGCATAGCCGTTCGCTTATTATCATGAACTTCTACATATTTCAAAACAACTGGAAGTCTAGCGCGTGTATACTTAGCACCTTTTCCGCTATTATGAGTTTGAATACGTTTTTCTATATGATTTGTGTACCCAGCGTAATAACTTCCGTCTGAACATTCCACCACATAAAAACAATGCTTATTCTTCTCCATATAAAATTGAACGAAGCTCCTTCGTATATTCATTATTTTCTTCATATACAAAAAGTGGTGGTAAAATTTTCAAATCTGCATTTCCGTCTTTAATTCCTTCAATTAACAATGTATTTGCTTCTTTACCTGCCTTCGGATAAACAAACTGTACGCGCTTCGGTTCAATGTTATACTTCCTCATTAACGTTACAATATCAAGCAAACGACCTGGGCGATGTACAAACGCCACTTTCCCACCCTGTTTCACCAATTGACTACTTGCATATACAACGTCTTCTAATGTACACATAATTTCATGGCGAGCGATAGCTAAATGTTCATTTATATTTTTTTCAGATGCTTTCGGTGTTTGAAAATAAGGAGGATTACATGTTACAACATCATATTGATGGCGGCCAAGTTTCTCTGGCATATCCTTTAAGTCCCCATGTATTAAATGAATTCGGTCTTCCATCTTATTATATTGGACACTCCTCATCCCCATATCATACAGGCGCTCTTGAATTTCCACACCTGTAATCATCCCTTTTGTTCTTGTACTTAATAAAAGAGGGATAACTGCATTGCCTGTACATAAATCAAGCAAGTTTCCTTTTTGAATTGGAACCCAAGCAAAATTCGCTAGTAGAACTGCATCTAAAGAAAAATTAAATACTGATGGACTTTGGATAATCTTCATATCTTGTGCTAATAAATAATCTAAACGTTCATCTTCATATAAATTCATATATTGCTCCCTTTCCTACACTTAACCTACCCTATTAATGTGAAAATAAAATTCCTTCTACTCTCATGTATAAAAAATTACCTTTCCAATATAATTGGAAAGGTAATTTCATTTTTTATTTAAAAATGACAGACAGAATAAACAATCTCCCTCTTTACGTACACTTCCATAATGTAAATTACAAATATGGAAACCCTCTTGATATAGTCTTGCTAAATTATCATAGCCTTCACCGATATCTGTCTTTGGTTTCATTTCTTTGCGTTTTTGAGTTCTTTGTTTTTCCTTTTTCTGCACTTCTTCAAAACGATGTCGCAAATTTTCATTTTCCATTTTAATATGTTGGTTTTCTTCCAGTAATTCTGCAAGATGTTGCTTTAATTCTCCCAACTGTTTATATAAATGTCCAATTTGCTCTTCCATACTAGAAACCGCTGCAAAAATATCCTTTTTCTCCACAAGCACCCACCTCATTAATCTGTGGTTTGACTCGAAACGACCCCTTCATTAATTAATTCATCTAACGTATATTCTACTACCCGTTCCTTGTCTACTAGTTCCACTTGAATTAATCTTTCTAAAATATTTAATCCGATGACACGACCAGTACCATGTGGTGTTTGTATACGTTGATCTAAATCAGGAAGTTGCTCCTTTGCTGCCTCATATTCATCATTCTCATATTTTAAGCAACACATTAAGCGGCCACATAAACCAGAGATTTTCGCAGGATTTAATGATAAGTTTTGATCCTTTGCCATTTTAATGGATACAGGTTCAAAATCCCCTAAAAATGTAGAACAGCAAAGCATACGACCACATGGCCCAATACCACCAAGCATTTTCGCTTCATCACGAACACCTATTTGTCTTAGCTCAATTCTTGTTCGGAAAATTGCAGCTAAGTCTTTCACCAGCTCACGGAAATCAATCCGACCATCCGCTGTAAAATAAAAAATAATCTTATTACGATCAAACGTATATTCTACGTCTACAAGTTTCATATCAAGATTGTGTTCCCCGACCTTTTGTTGACAAACTTGATATGCCTCTTTTGCAGCATGCTTGTTCTCTTCAACAATGGTCCGATCATTTTCATTTGCAATGCGAATAACCTTCTTTAGTGGTAATACAACATCATTTTCATCAACTTGTTTTTTTGTAATAACCACTTTCCCATATTCAATACCCCTCACAGTTTCCACAATCACAAACTCATTTTCTGAGATATCAAATTGATTAGGGTCAAAGTAATATACTTTTCCGGCCTTCTTAAAGCGAACACCTACTACATCATACAAAACGGTCATCCCTCCTGCAACCGCAACACTAACTGTTCGAATACAAGCTGCGCATTTACATTAGCGTTGATTCTATTTTTTGCCTCCAATATATTAAAAAGAGCTGATACAATGCGCTTCTGAGCATAGGAGAAAGATTCGAACATCTCCTTTTGCTCATGAAAAACAAGACGATCTTCCTCTCCTAGTTGAACATATAATAAATCCTTATAGATAAGGAGTAACATATCTAAACCTTGTTGTAATTGTTCTTTCTCTCCAAAGTGTTTCCCCCATTTTTCTTGTACAAAAAAAATAGAGGCTTTATCTTTTTCGAGCGCTTCACATAATTTTATCACTAAAGCTCGTGCTTGTGCAAACCATTCATCATTACACAACAATAAAGCTTCCTCAAAACTATTCGTAAGCTGTGCAGCAAGAGTAGATAAGGATACTGTAATACCCTCATCCTGTAATCTCTTAATTAAAGATTCTGTAGGCAATGGTCTAAATGTAACAACTTGGCAACGAGATAAAATCGTATTTAAAATTTGATGACTTTGTTCAGTAAGTAAAATAGCTGTTGTATCGCTACTCGGTTCTTCTAAAAACTTTAATAACGTATTAGCAGCATTGGCTGTCATACGGTCTGCGTGCTCTATAACGTATACCTTTTTGTTTGCTTCTAATCCGGTTTTTGAAAACTCTTCTTGTAAATCGTGAATTTGTTGCTTTTTAATAGATAATCCATCTGGTTTTACAATATGTAAGTTCGGATGGTTCCCTGAATCAATTCGGCGACAATTTGTGCATGTATGACAAGGTTCTACACCATTTCTTTGTAAGCAAAGAAAACTTTTTGCCATTTGAATTGCCGTTGCAAATTTCCCAGTCCCTTTTCCTCCTTCTAACAAATAAGCGTGGGATATACGCCCTTTTGCAATGCTATTCATCAACATTTTTACACCAATGGGTTGTATAGCAGAAAGCTGCTCCCACGTCTTCGTCATAATGCATACCTCACTTAATTCATTCTTTCCTTCTATTATAACAACTTATGTCCTATAATCTGAATGACTTCTTCTACAAGTTTTTCCATTGGTTGATCCGCATTTACAAGCACAATACGATTTGGGAAACGTTCTACAACCTGTAAATAGCCCTCACGTACTTTTTTATGGAACGTAATACTTTCCATATCTAATCGATTCACTTCGCGTCCTGCATCCTTCCCAATTCGTGCTAAGCCGACTTCTGGTTCAATATCTAAATAGATTGTTAAATCAGGCATGCAATCTTCTGTCGCAAAACGATTAATTTCAAATACTTTATCCATCCCTAAGCTCCTTGCATAACCTTGATATGCAAGAGAACTATCTATAAAGCGATCACATAATACAAGATAGTTCTCCTCGAGTGCCGGCATGACTTTCTCAACTAAATGCTGTCTACGTGCAGCAGCATATAATAAAGCCTCTGTACGTGCTTCCATCATCGTATATTCTTTTTTATGTAAAATCGTTCGAATATCTTCCGAAATTGCAATACCGCCCGGCTCTCTCGTTGCCATTACTTTCTGTTCTTTTTGCTCAAAGTATGGCAATAATTTTTTTATTAATGTCGTTTTACCTGAGCCCTCTGGACCTTCAATTGTTACAAATAATCCCTTCATCCTACAACCTACTTTCTCTCTATATCATATACTTTCATATATTCTGTACTACCTTGAAAACGAGCCCCTGTTTCTTCTAAATAAGAGATTTGCCTCATATGCTCTAAAGTAATTTTCTCTCCATACATAATTAAAGGAATTCCAGGTGGATATGGAATAACCATTTCCGCTGCTATCATACCAACAGCCTCTTCCATAGATACTACTTTCGTACTATACCTCTCTAATTGTTTATACGTAAATGGCAACAGAGAAAATTCTCCATTATAAGTATAACGAATAGATGAGCTCTTGTCTGTTACCTTATAATTACGTAATGCTAACTTGATAATTTCTATTGCTTTCATGTATTCTTCATTTACGTGTAAAGGTAAAATAAAGAGTACATTATACGGATCTGCCATTTCAGCATATATCCCTGCCTTTTCGAATATAGACTGTAATTCATACCCTGATAACTGACAGCATGTTTGCACCGTAATCTTCAATTCATCTTGCAATGGATATTCTAGAACAACAATTTGTGGGATAGACCTTAATCCTTCTTTAAACTGACGCAAAAACCCTATAACTTGATGATAGCCATTCTTCTTCATCTTCGCTATTGCAAAACGAGCTATATCAAGTGATGCCATAATTGGGTAAGATGGGCTACTGGATTGTAACATACTTAAATAGGTAGAAACTTTTTCTTTATTAATTAAATTACTATTTATATGTAAATACGACCCCATTGTCATCGCAGGTAAAGTTTTATGAGCTGAATGTACTACCATATCTGCACCATAAGCTAATGCAGACTGCGGGAAAGGTTCGCCTATACAAAAATGTGCTCCATGCGCTTCATCCACTAATACAGGAATTTTATGCGCATGCGCGTACACAATACTCTCCTTTAAATCTACGCCCATACCATAATAATTAGGATGTGTTAAAATAAGTGCTTTCGCATTCGGATATTGCTTAATCGCCTTTTTAATAAGCTCACCCCGAACACCTACTGGTACGCTATATCCTTCATCAATCCATGGATCTAAAAATACTGGATTAACGCCAGCTAACTTTAAACCATTGATAATAGATTTATGGCAATTTCTTTGCACAAGAACAACATCATGCTCCCCGCAACAAGATAAAATCATCGTCAAATTCCCGACAGTTGAACCATTAATTAAAAAATAACTTTTTTGTGCACCATATACATCAGCTAATAATTGCTGAGCTTCATTTATACATTCAAACGGGCTATGTAAATCATCCAATCCGGTTAATTCTGTTACATCAATGGATAGTATATCTTTAAAACTAGCTATGGCCTCCTCTGGAAAATTCAAACCATTTTTATGACCTGGAACATGTAAAGACAACGGTTGTCTTTCTTTAAAACGAATTAACGCCTCATATAGCGGCATGTGATTTTGATCCATATGTATCTCTTCCTTAATTTTCATTCTCTATCTATTATACAGATATTAAAGAAAAAAAAATAATAGGCATATGCCTATTTATAAGTATGATACTTCTATTTTTCGTAATTGTGTTAAATAATATATATATTTAGGATCATTCGTTTCAGTATTCACCATATCATGTTCACACTCATCACATATAAAACTATTGTGCACATGTATCCCATCTTCTCTCTTTTTTTCACATACAATACAGATCTCATCTTTAAATGTCATAGCTTTATCCGTGTCATTTCCACCTACATGAAAATGAATTAGGACATTTCCTCCCTTCTATTTAAACGAAAGTATTTTGTACTTCTATTCCTTAACACTTTTCAAAAAATTATACATCGTTTCTTTATATATAATATGAATTGTGTTTGGGCAATGTGTTTGTATTTATGTAATGTACGAAACTTTCAACCCCATTTTCTTAAACACGAAAAAACACGAGTCATTTGACTCGTGTTTTTAATTGCTTGGCGACGTCCTACTCTCACAGGGACAAGGTCCCAACTACCATCGGCGCTAGAGAGCTTAACTTCCGTGTTCGGTATGGGAACGGGTGTGACCTCTCTGCCATCATCACCAAACTATGAAGGCATATTCCTTCAAAACTAGATAACATTTGCTACATATTATATGGTTAAGTCCTCGATCTATTAGTATTCGTCAGCTCCACATGTCACCATGCTTCCACCTCGAACCTATCAACCTGATCATCTTTCAGGGATCTTACTAGCTTACGCTATGGGAAATCTCATCTTGAGGGGGGCTTCATGCTTAGATGCTTTCAGCACTTATCCCTTCCGCACATAGCTACCCAGCTATGCCCTTGGCAGAACAACTGGTACACCAGCGGTGCGTCCATCCCGGTCCTCTCGTACTAAGGACAGCTCCTCTCAAATTTCCTACGCCCACGACGGATAGGGACCGAACTGTCTCACGACGTTCTGAACCCAGCTCGCGTACCGCTTTAATGGGCGAACAGCCCAACCCTTGGGACCGACTACAGCCCCAGGATGCGATGAGCCGACATCGAGGTGCCAAACCTCCCCGTCGATGTGGACTCTTGGGGGAGATAAGCCTGTTATCCCCGGGGTAGCTTTTATCCGTTGAGCGATGGCCCTTCCATGCGGAACCACCGGATCACTAAGCCCGACTTTCGTCCCTGCTCGACTTGTAGGTCTCGCAGTCAAGCTCCCTTATGCCTTTGCACTCTACGAATGATTTCCAACCATTCTGAGGGAACCTTTGGGCGCCTCCGTTACACTTTAGGAGGCGACCGCCCCAGTCAAACTGCCCACCTGACACTGTCTCCCGGGTCGATAAGACCCGTAGGTTAGAATTTCAATACAGTCAGGGCGGTATCCCACCAGCGCCTCCACCGAAGCTAGCGCTCCGGTTTCAAAGGCTCCCGCCTATCCTGTACAAACTGTACCAAAATTCAATATCAGGCTACAGTAAAGCTCCACGGGGTCTTTCCGTCCTGTCGCGGGTAACCTGCATCTTCACAGGTACTATAATTTCACCGAGTCTCTGGTTGAGACAGTGCCCAAATCGTTACACCTTTCGTGCGGGTCGGAACTTACCCGACAAGGAATTTCGCTACCTTAGGACCGTTATAGTTACGGCCGCCGTTTACTGGGGCTTCAGTTCAGAGCTTCGCTTACGCTAACCCCTCTCCTTAACCTTCCAGCACCGGGCAGGTGTCAGCCCCTATACTTCGCCTTACGGCTTCGCAGAGACCTGTGTTTTTGCTAAACAGTCGCTTGGGCCTATTCACTGCGGCTTTCCGTTAAGAAAGCACCCCTTCTCCCGAAGTTACGGGGTCATTTTGCCGAGTTCCTTAACCAGAGTTCTCTCGCACACCTTAGGATTCTCTCCTCGCCTACCTGTGTCGGTTTGCGGTACAGGCACCTTTTATCTCGCTAGAAGCTTTTCTTGGCAGCGGGGAATCAAAGACTTCGCTCCATAAGGAGCTTCCCCATCACAGCTCAGCCTTCACGATAAGCGGATTTGCCTACTTATCAGCCTAACTGCTTGGACGTGCACAACCAATCGCACGCTTCTTCTATCCTTCTGCGTCCCTCCATTGCTCAAACGATAAAGAGGTGGTACAGGAATATCAACCTGTTGTCCATCGCCTACGCCTGTCGGCCTCGGCTTAGGTCCTGACTAACCCTGAGCGGACGAGCCTTCCTCAGGAAACCTTAGGCATTCGGTGGACGGGATTCTCACCCGTCTTTCGCTACTCATACCGGCATTCTCACTTCTAAGCACTCCACCAGTCCTTCCGGTCTGACTTCACTGTCCTTAGAACGCTCCCCTACCACTGATACCATAGGTATCAATCCGCAGCTTCGGTGGTGTATTTAGCCCCGGTACATTTTCGGCGCAGAGTCACTCGACTAGTGAGCTATTACGCACTCTTTAAATGGTGGCTGCTTCTAAGCCAACATCCTAGTTGTCTAAGCAACTCCACATCCTTTTCCACTTAATACACACTTTGGGACCTTAGCTGGCGGTCTGGGCTGTTTCCCTTTTGACTACGGATCTTATCACTCGCAGTCTGACTCCCAAGGATAAGTCATTGGCATTCGGAGTTTGACTGAATTCGGTAATCCGATGAGGACCCCTAGTTCAATCAGTGCTCTACCTCCAAGACTCTTACACTTGAGGCTAGCCCTAAAGCTATTTCGGGGAGAACCAGCTATCTCCAGGTTCGATTGGAATTTCTCCGCTACCCACACCTCATCCCCGCACTTTTCAACGTGCGTGGGTTCGGGCCTCCATTCAGTGTTACCTGAACTTCACCCTGGACATGGGTAGATCACCTGGTTTCGGGTCTACGACCACGTACTAAACGCCCTATTCAGACTCGCTTTCGCTACGGCTCCGCCTCTTCAGCTTAACCTCGCACGGGACCGTAACTCGCCGGTTCATTCTACAAAAGGCACGCCATCACCCATTAACGGGCTCTGACTATTTGTAGGCACACGGTTTCAGGATCTCTTTCACTCCCCTTCCGGGGTGCTTTTCACCTTTCCCTCACGGTACTGGTTCACTATCGATCACTAGGGAGTATTTAGCCTTGGGAGATGGTCCTCCCAGATTCCGACGGAATTTCACGTGTTCCGCCGTACTCAGGATACATTCAAGAGAGAACGAAGTTTCGACTACAGGGTTGTTACCTTCTGTGACGAGCCTTTCCAGGCTGCTTCGTCTACCTCGTTCCTTTGTAACTCCGTATAGAATGTCCTACAACCCCAAGAGGCAAG